>JALSUP010000146.1 GCA_027071315.1 Sulfurovum sp. | reverse complement strand
AAGAGGTTGATACGCTTAATGAAATGTTCAGTGAAGGTATATTTTACAGCCGTTTGCGTTTTAACAGTTTTGGTTTTCAGTGGGGTGAAGAGCTAAGCGTAGACGGGCGTTCTTTGAGAAAAGACCATGCTGTCGCAGCCATTGGCGGATCGCTCATTTATAAAAGTGCCTATTTGAAGGGGTTTGGTTTTACCCTTGGGGGGTACATCACTCAGGCAGGAGGTACCTTGCCCTCGAATGAAGCCTTTTTATACAAGGGTGGAAAAGACTTATTGAGCAGGTATGACTATTTGACCCAGGGAAGGCAGGGGATTGCCGTTTTTGCACAGGCATATCTTGAATATCATCAAGAAAAAACCTATGTCAAAGCGGGGCGTATGATCTTTGAAAGTTTTTTAACTGCGAGTAATGATACGAAAATGATACCTAACACTTTTGAGGGTGTCACGCTTGAGTCGACAGATCTTCCGGATACACTCTTTAAGGCAGCCTATTTAACCAAAGAAAAATTGCGGGACCACTCTGAATTTCATGATGTACTGGCTATTGCAGATTTTGTGAGTGATGACCCTTTTTTCAAATTTACCGAAAATGATGATTCGGCGGCACACTTTGGTTTGGTCAAGTCAAAGTTGGATGCCCTGGGTATCGATGACAGACTGATCATCTTCGATGTACGTAACCACAGCATTGAAAACCTGATCTTGAGAGCCAACTATACGGCAGTACCCGAGCTTGTCTCCTCTGCCATGATAGAAGCAGATTACGAGATGAATCTGCTGGACTTCGATGTGATACCCGCAGTCCGATACATGCAGCAGTTCGATAAAGGTGCTGGTGCCATAGGCGGTGCAAACCTCAAAACACTTACTACAGGCTACAGTGACCCTGACAGCCTGGACTCCTGGCTCATTGGTGCGAAGCTTGATGTGGCCAAAGATGCGTGGAAAGTACGTCTGGGTTATACCCAGGTAGCTGATAAAGGCGATATTGTCGCACCCTGGAGAGGTTTCCCCACGGGTGGATTTACCCGTGCCATGGGACAATATAACTGGTATGCCAATACAAAAAGTTATATGTTCAGAGCAGACGTTGACCTGGATGCCGCAGGTCTGGTGCCCGGTGTTCAGACATTTATGCGTTATGTCATACAGGATTTTGATGACAACAAACCGGGAGTACAGGCAGACTCCAATGTCCTTACCCTTGATATTTTAAAAGAATTTACAGCGTATCCGGGTTTATATATGAAATTGAGACTGGCACATGTCAAGGGAAATAATGATACGGAGACAGAGGTGAACGGTACACCGATCCTGAAACTTGATCCCTCTTATGATGAGGCACGTTTTGAGATCAACTATCTCTTTTAAGGTTTGCAGATGATGAAATTTCTTTTGATACTTCTGTTCTCGGTATTCAGTATGGCAGGAAGCATCAATGTGGCAGTGGCAGCCAATGTCAGTTATGCCATGCATACCTTAATCACAGCGTTCAATAAAGAGCATCCTGAAACTAAAATACAGGTGATCCTGGGCAGTTCAGGAAAATTGACCGCACAGATAAAACACGGTGCACCCTATCAGCTTTTTCTCTCTGCCAACATGGATTACCCTCAGGCACTTTATGCCGATAAAGCAGCGCTGACTCCGCCGAAGGTGTATGCAGAGGGGACTCTGGCACTCTTTTCGGTCAAGGCACATGATTTTTCCAAAGGACTTGCACTTTTAACTGAGTCTGACATACGTCGCATCGCTGTGGCGAACCCTAAAACGGCTCCCTACGGTGTGGCTGCAAAAGAAGCCCTGGAGAATGCAGGTCTGTATGAAAAAGTAAAAAAGAAATTCATTTTTGGTGAGTCGGTTTCCCAAACAGTCTCTTATGCAGTAACCGCAGCAGACATAGGACTCATCGCGACCTCTTCACTCTACAGCAAAAAGATGCACGCGTATCAGAAAGAGAGCCATTGGATAGAAGTGGATACACAGCTGTATACGCCAATAAAGCAGGGGATCGTCATACTCAAGAAGGGTGCAGACAACCTTGACGTGAAAGCCTTTTATGACTTTATGCTGGGAAGTAAGGCGCAAAGTATTTTAAAACAATTCGGGTACCAAATACCATGAGCCAGCTGAACGCCCGCATAGAAGCCATTGACTCGGAGCAGAGTCTGAACATCGTGACGTTCCTCTGTGCAGAGCAGAAGCTTCAAATGGTCAGTTTGGAGTTGAACGAAAGTATACAGGTGGGTAAAGATGTGACTTTAGCCTGTAAGCCAACCTCTGTGGCCATTGCTAAACCAACAGTAGAGGTGGAGAGTTTCTGTGCCATGTTGAGTTATGCAAACCAGCTTCGTGTAGAGGTTGTTTCCATTGAAAGAGGAGTACTTTTGAGTTCTGTTATGCTCGCTCTGGGCAGTTTTGAACTGGAGTCCATTTTGAGTACTTCGGCACTTGAGAGGCTGTCACTCAAAGCAGGGGATGAAGTGATCGCCCTCATTAAAGCCAATGAGCTCTCTATTTTGGCGGTTTCAAATGATTGAAACACTCAAAACCCTGGAGTTCACCCCTTTTCTTCTCTCTTTTAAACTGGCACTCATGACAACACTGATACTTTTTGTCATCTCTCTTCCTCTCTCCTGGTACCTCTCTCAGACACGTTCAAAAATGAAACCTCTGCTTGAAGCAATTACGGCACTGCCTATTGTCCTTCCTCCTTCTGTACTCGGATTTTATATTCTCTGGGCCTTGTCTCAAAACTCAGTACTGGGGGCTTTTTTTGAGGAGACTTTCGGGGTACAGCTGGCATTCTCTTTTACCGGACTGGTCGTTGCCAGTTGTTTCTACTCTCTGCCCTTTATGGTGCAACCCCTACAGAGTGGTTTTGAGTCGCTCAATCCTCATATGCTGGAAGCCTCTTACGTGGCAGGTAAAAGTAAAATGCATACACTCTTTAAAGTAGCACTTCCCAACATGAAACCGGCACTTTTAACAGCATCCATCATTACCTTTGCACACACGGTCGGTGAGTTCGGTGTGGTCCTGATGGTCGGAGGAAGTATTCCGGGTGAGACTAAAGTGGCTTCTGTGGCCATTTATGAAATGGTGGAGATCATGGATTATACTTCGGCACACATTTACAGTCTGATCATGCTGATTATCGCTTTTGTGGTACTGCTCTCTGTGTATATTTTCAACCATCAGTACAGAAGCAGGATAGGCATACGATGATACGCATTGACATAGGTAAAAAACTGCAGGGTGCGAATGGTGAAATGTTCCTCGACATAAACTTGCAAGTAGAAGAGGGCTCTTTTGTGGCACTTTCGGGGAAAAGTGGTAGCGGTAAGACAAGCCTTTTGCGTATTTTGGCAGGGCTGGAGTCTGCGAGTGGCAGTATTGTGGTGGGAGATGAAGTGTGGCTGGCGGGTGAAAAGTCATTGGCTCCCCAAAAACGGAAGATAGGTTATGTTTTTCAGGATTATGCACTCTTCCCCAACATGAGCGTGGAAGAGAACCTTTTTTTTGTCAAGCCTGACCCTGCGTTGGCAAAGGAACTGCTTGACATGACTGAACTCTCTGACATGCGGGAACGTCTGCCCAATACTCTGAGCGGTGGACAGCAGCAGCGTGTGGCACTCTGCCGTGCCATGATGAACCGTCCAAAACTCCTGTTGATGGATGAACCGCTCTCTGCCCTTGACCCCGTCATGCGAAGTAAACTGCAAGATGAAATACTCAGACTGCATAAAGCCTTTGGCACAACGACCATTATGGTGAGTCATGACCCCAGTGAAATGTATAGGTTGTCATCACGTGTGCTGGTACTTGAGAATGGCAGGCTCATCAATGACGGTGACCCAAAAGAGGTATTGCTGAAAACACAGGGGTCACAAAAATTCTCTTTTGAAGGGGAACTGCTCGACATCACGAAAGTCGATGTGATCTACGTCGCTATTGTCTCCATTGGGCAGCAGTTGGTGGAAGTGGTGGTCTCTTCAGAAGAAGCAAAAAAACTGAAAGTCGGTCAGCGTGTCACGGTGAGTACCAAAGCCTTTGCCCCGATGATCGTGTAAATGTTACATTACGCAGGCAGGCTTGCTATGAGTTTTGCGGCGGTACCGATCTGTTCATTTTTAGGCTGATAGAGGTAGTTATGTACTTTTTCCGGAGTATGCTCGGGTTTGTCTAACGTTTCAAACTCCTCTTTGGCTGACTGTTTGGCTTTAAAGAGTGCCATCTGTACACGTGAATAAAAGTTCGCCGCACCCTCTCCCGAAGTCTCAATGCTCAAAAAGTTGGCTTCCGGGTAGCGTGATGTGACCAGAGACTGTATGCCGTCACTTACCGCAGAACTCGGCATACAGCCAAAAGGTTTGACTGAAATGGTCAAATGTGAGAGCTTCTCTTTGACCGACTCGATGAGGTGTGCGACTTCAAGGTGTCCTTCTCCTCCGTCACAGTCCAGGGTATAGTACGCTTTTCCTATCTCTGCAAGTTTTTCCATATGGGGGATCTCATAATCATGCAGACCGATGGCTTTGGCATAGAGTGAAAAGTGGGTTTTGACCGCTGTTTTTCCTGCCCGGATGAGCAAGCGTTTTTTGACAGAGCTGAAGTCTATGCTTTTTGCCGTGTCAGAAGCGAGTATCTCAGCTTTATTAAGATCCTGTTCCGCTTCCCAGATGCTTAACATGAGACGGTTGACAATGGGCTGGGGGATGCACTCCGCACCCTCTGCTTCCAGAAAACGGTGCAGGTTGTAGTTGCCGTCTCCTTCGGTCATGGCTGCCCAGAACTCTCCCATGACCATGACTTTGGCTTTGGGCTGCAGACGGTTGAGTTTGACAGCAGAAAGAAGCGTACGGCATTGCCACAGGGCTTTCAGCAGACTTTTGTGCTTTAAAAAGGCTTCTGTGACCAGGTTTTTACAGGCTTCCAACGCTTCATCAGTAGAGCCATTTTCTATCTCATAAGGGCGCATTTTGTAACCCAGTATATTGATAATATCGCCAATAATGACACTCTTAATGAGGGTGACAAAAAAGCTGGGTGTAAAGTCCAGGATCTGCTCTTCGATCTCATCACCCTGAAAGATCCCTTTGTCATGTTCAAAAGCTGTGATCCTGAAGCCTTCAAAGCCTGCATCACGCAGGGCTTTTTTGTATTCGGTGATGTACATACCGAAACGGCAGGGGCCACATCCTCCTGCGGTGATATAGACATATTTTGAAACGATCTCCCGGGTACTAAAACCCTCTTCGTCACGCAGATTCTGCAGATATTTGACGAGGTTTCCTACGGTAAAGTAGGTCGGGTTGCACTGTCCGCGGTTTCCAAAGGCTTTGCCTGTCTGGAAAGACTTAAAGTCGGGGTTCGGGAGGGCAATGAAGTGTATGTTCATTGAGTTGAGTGCGGCTTCAACGAGTTTGTCCTGAAGCAGGGTGAGTCCCCCAGAGAGGAAGATGGTCTCATTTTTGGGAAGATACACTATCTCTTCGTTTGGCACATCTCTCCATTGCTTCGCTTTCTGATTGATGAAGCTGAGATCACCGTTCCTGTCGGTCATTTTAATGGAATTACATGAAAGACTCATTGTTGATTTCCATTTCGGTTTCTGTAGGGTGTTGTACCCTTACAACACCAGGAGGTTGAATACAAAAGCGTATTTTCATGTTGCACAATTTCGGTGTTGTGGGAGCACAACACCCTACGGTTATTTCTTTGTTGTCTCATGCAGGTATCTCCTCTTTTTTGAGCGTTTGTTTATACTGCTCCAGGGTATAGGCAAAGGTCTTGACCCGTATTTTAATGGAGCCGCCGGGTTTGTTGGCATCGATGTCGTGCAGTGTCAGGTGCGGTGTGCGTGAGGCACCGAGGATCTTGTCGATGATGGCATAGGTCGGTGCATCGTGACCGCACTTGAAGGAGCTGAGGTCAAGCACTGCCACATTGGGGTGGCGTGCTGCAAACTTGGCTGCCCAGACCTTTTGCGCAGAATTGGTAGAGAAATTCTCTCTCCAGACGTCACGAATGTCATAGGGAGACTCAATAGTGCCGGCATTCACATCCTCTCCGAACAGAGACATAAGATACTTCTCATTTTTGGGGATGGCACGCATGGAGAGGGTTTTGTAGCCCAGGGACTGGAACTCGTCAAGTACTTCATGGTTGAGTCCGGGGTCGGAGTGGTAGGGGCGTGCCAGAAGCAGAATGACCACTTCATTGTTTTGTTCCGCTTCCTCTAAAATAGCCTGTCCTTCTGCCATGATCTCCCGGTCATTTTGATCGAGTGCTTTCCACGCTTCATCGCAGGCCCAGTTGTTTTCATCTCTGCTGATGTGCAAATATTTTTCCCAGGTGGCAAACAGCTGCTCTTTGAGCAGGGCTTTGTTATCAAAGTTGAGTGCCTCATCGACATACACAATATTTTTTTCCTTGAAGAGGTCTCTCTCTTTGGTAAAAGCCGAGTAAACCACTTTGGGTGTACCCGAAACGATGGGGCAGGAGGTTTGTCCCATAGAGTGCTTGACATAACCCGGAAGCTCCGTCACGGCAGGGAACCAGAGGAATTCAAAGCCTTTTTGCACAAACTTCTTCTCATAGAGCAGACTGTAGACATGGGACTGTGCCACTTTGGCAGGGTAGCAGCTGTCGACAGAGCCGTATTTGGCACCCTCCAGGAACATATCTTCATTGGAGAAACCTGAAAAGAGGATGTTCAGCGGTTCAATACCGAGTGCTTCGAGATAGGTACGTAAAAAAGGCGCCAGAGAGTAGACGTTGAGTACTTTGGGAATGGCGATCTTCAGTTTTTTTCTCTCTGCAGCGGCTTCTTTTGAGCTTCGTATGAAGTTTCGTGTCACCTCTTTTCGGAGTGTCGGTCCCCAGCCTCCCAAAGTGATTTTAACCTGCTGTTCGGTGATCTGCCATGTTTCATCCGGCCTTTCAGGCAGATCGTAGAGCGGCATGAAGAGACGACGTGCTTCTGTTTTGACAAGGTTGGGGACAGACTCCTGAAGTGAGCGTCGGCTCTCTTTGAGTGAGCTGAGTGCTTCATGTGATTCAACCGTACCGTCTTCACAGGCAAATCCGGCAATGTAGCGTGCCGTGTTGCCCGAAGGGGTAGCGGTGTCAATGAAGGTACGCGAACAGTTAATGGAGCAGAAGTGGCAGCGTGTGCTTTCATCGGTCCTGGAAGTGTAGGTCATCTGCAGCGCCTCTTCCATGCCCACAAAAGTGGCTTTCCCTTTTTGTGTCACGACTGATAACGCTTCCAGAGCGGCACCGATGGCACCTGCTTCTCCCGGATGAGGGTGTACATCGACCCGGGCATCGGGTACCTGTGTCTTAATGTAATCGACCTGTGCTTTGAGTGCTGCCTGATTGTATTGTGTCCCGCCCTGAAGTACAAAATGTTTGCCGAACATGGCAAGGTTGGGTGCCTGTACCACATACTGCCAGACATTCTTGGGCAGTACTTTTGAGATACCGGCAAAAAGCTCCTCTTTGCTGTACCCCTCTTTTTGAAAGTTGACCCTGTCTGTGTCCAGAAAAACGGCACAGCCGTAGTTGAAACGTGGTGCCTGTGTGGCAGCAAAGGCAACATCGGCAAAACCTTCAACAGGTACACCGAACTGTTTTGCCATCGACTGAAGGAGGGTACCGTTCCCTGCAGAGCACTGGTTGGAGAGACGGAAGTTCTTCATCATGCCGTTCTCCATAAAAAGTACTTTAATGTCCTGCCCGCCAATGTCGCAAATGACATTGATGCTCTCTCCAAAAGCCCTTTGTGCCGACTTCATATGGGCAATGGTTTCGATGATGTTGGCATCGGCTTTGAGTGCCCCTTCGAGTACATCGGCGGCATAGCCTGTGACGCCCAGGCCTTTGACATCATAGTACCCGTGAGGGTCCGCCTCTTTGATCTTCTGTAGAAGTTCCAAGGTGTCCTTTATGGGGTTTCCTTTGGAAAGCTGATAGACTTTAAGCAGCAGCTTGCCTTCTTCGTCAAGCAGTACCGCTTTGGAAGAGGTGGAACCGCCGTCAATCCCTAAGAAACAGGTGGTTTTTTTCTTTAGAGGAGGGAGTTTAAATGCTTTGATGGCATAGTCCCGTTTAAAACTTTCCAGCTCTTCTTTACTTTCAATCAGAGGTGTGTCAACATTGTCATTCTGGTTGACACCCCCTGTATCGACAAGGGTTTTCAGAGCAATGAGGCCTGCAAAACTTTTGTCATGATTTGCCTCTCCCTCTCCAAATATCACTGCACCCAGTGCAGCATAATACTGTGCATTGTCCGGGACGACAATGAGTTCATTGACTTTCTCTTTTTCATAGACAATACCACGCTCATCCCAAAGTTCTGCAATACGCATACGCCAGCACTCTTGCAAAAAAGGCAGGTAAGTATTGGGTCCGCCAAGCAGCAGGACTTTGGGCATGAGGGTATTGCCGCGTGTGAGTACGGTGAGGTTCTGCATGACAATGGCATCAGCAAGAGAGTTCATGATCTCATCGGAGGGAACGGAGGTTTTGACAAGGTTGACAATATCTGTTTCGGCAAAGACACCGCACTTGGCAGCGACATGGTGCAGTTTATTGGTTTGGAAAGAGAGTTTTTGTACCGCTTCGTTCTCCATACCGACTTTCATGGTACACTTTTCGATGGTCGCACCGGTACCGGAGGCACACTTGTCATTCATGGAGGTGAGTACGGTTTTTTTGCCGTCTTCACTCTCTTTAAAGTGGATGATCTTCGCATCCTGACCACCCAGTTCAATGACCGAACGGACATCAGGGTGCAGATGTTCTACCGCTAAGACCACCGCATTGACTTCCTGGACAAAACGGGCATTAATGGTCGGTGCGATGCGTGAAGCGCCCGAACCGGTAATATACACTTTTTCTATGCGCGCATAAGCTGCTTTATGGCTTTTTGAGAGTGTTTCGAGGAGACTTAAAAGAGTTTCCGCCTGCTTGGTATCGTGTGCGGTGTAGGCTTTGGCGATGATATTGAAGGCTGTGTCACAGAGGACATACTTCACAGTCGTCGAACCAATGTCTATGCCAAGTGCGTATGTTTTTTCAGGCATTACGTCAGTCATGCAGTGTCCCTAGTTTCTAGGTGTATCGGCAGGGGTTTTATGTGTCTTGAACGCCCAAATGATCCACAGTATACCGATAATGATAAAAGGCACACTCAGCATCTGTCCTGTGGTAAAAGGGAGAGAAGTGGTGTAGTCTGCCTGTCGTGTTTTGGTATATTCAAGTAAAAATCTGACAATGAACATATAGGTGAGGAAAATCCCCGGCAGTATCTTCGTTGCAAAGTTGGGTGCCACTTTTTTATAGACCGTAATAAGGATGAAAAGCAGGAAAAGATAGGCAAATGCTTCATAGAGTTGTACAGGATGACGGGGGATCATATCTACTCTGGGAAAAACGATCGCCCAGGGTTTGTCTGTGGGGAGTCCTAAGATTTCAGAGTTGAAGAGATTTCCGAAACGTACAAAAGCAGCAGTAAGTGCTCCGGGTATGGTGACGCGGGAGATGAGCCACAGGTAGGATTCATTGTACTTTTTGGAAAAGAGATAGAGTGCTATGAGGACACCTAAAAGTCCGCCATGGCTCGCAAGTCCACCCTTCCAGACTTTGAGTATTTCAAGAGGATGGGAGAGGTAGAACTCCGGTTCATAGGCAAAACAGTGCATCAGTCTTGCTCCGATGACGGCACCTACCATAATGTAAATAAGCAGGGTATCGAGGATGGCAGGGTCTTTTCCCTCACGTTTGTAGACCCATTGCAGGAGCATAAGTCCAAGAAAGAATGAACCGACAAAAAGCAGACCGTACCAGCGAAGCTGCACAGGTCCCAATTCAAAGATATTGGGGTTGACATTCCAGATGAAGTGATCCATTAAATTTACCTTGTTTCTATTTTAAAGCATTATACTTTAAAATATTTAATGCACTACCCGTTGATCTTCTCTTTTATCTCTTTTGCAATGGCTGCGATCTTTGTGATCTTTTGCGAGTCGGAGATACTTTCATCCAAAAGGACTTTTACGAAAGCGGAACCGACAATGACACCGTCCACACCTTCGGCTTTGTCTTTCGCCGTATTCTGATCGACGCCAAAACCTACGTAAACAGGTGTTTCAGTAAAGCTTTTAATGTCTGTAATGATAGGCTGAAGGTCTTCACTCTTTCCTGCACCGGTAATACCGGCATAGGCTACGAGATAGATGAACTTTTTGGCATCTGTCACGATCTCTTCAATACGCGCCTTTGAATCTGTCGGTGCAATGAAGTCAATGAGACTGAGACCCGCTGCTTCGACAGCCGGTTTGTAAGGTCTGGCTTCTTCCAAAGGCAGGTCGGGAATGATGAAGCCGTTCACACCGGCTTTTTTGGCTTCTGCAATGAAGTTGTCCATCCCTTTGTGGTAAAAAGGGTTGAAGTAACCCATCCACAGGGTATCGATGTGCGGAGCAATTTTGGCAGAGGCTTCAAAAAGATGCTCTAGTTTAAAGCCATTTTGCAGGGCTTTGAGGTTGGCTGCTTCAATGACAGGACCGTCGGCAACGGGGTCAGAGAAAGGCATTCCGAGTTCAAGGGTATCGACACCGGCTTCGGCCAAAGCCAAGGCAGCGTCAACAGTAAAATCCAATGAAGGAAAACCGGTGGTAATATAAGCGACTAAATGTTTCAATGGGGACTCTTTATATGTTATAGTTTCAACATTATATGATAAAATGAGTAAAAATATAGACGGGCGATAATATTTCCCCAAGCAGGATAAGAAGCAGATGAGTATGCATACCCCCAAGATCGATAAAAAAGTGACTTTGTCAACCATTGCTAAAATGAAAGGCAGAGAGCCCATTACTGTGGTGACCGCCTATGATGCTCTCTTTGCCAAACTTTTTGACGGTGAAGTCGAGATGATCCTCGTAGGAGACAGCCTCAATATGTCTTTTTTTGGTAAAGAGGACACACTTTCGGCAACGATGGACCAGATGATCTACCATACACAGGCTGTATGCAACGGTGCAAAGTTACCCCTGATCATACTTGATATGCCGTTTGGTTCATACACATCACCTGAAGTTGCTGTTAAGAATGCAAGCAGAGCATATCAGGAAACTTCTGCACAGGCTGTCAAAATAGAGGGGGGTAAAGAGAGAGCATCTATTGTTGAAGCTTTAACGCAAAACTCCATTGCCGTCCTGGGGCATATCGGGCTTATGCCTCAGTTTTTACGCTCTGACGGTGGGTATAAAATACGAGGAAAAGACCAGGCAGATATTGATGTATTGGTAGAAGATGCCATCGCATTGGAAAAAGCCGGTGTCTTTGCCATTGTGGTTGAAGGTGTCAAAGAAGAAGCGGCCAAAGCCATCACCGAAGCCGTCTCTGTACCCACCATCGGCATAGGCGCGGGGAACAGTACGGACGGACAGGTCCTGGTCTGGTCAGATATGTTCGGCTTTTTTGAAGACTTTAAACCGAAGTTCGTGAAACAGTACTGTAACGGTGCCAAAGAGGTACGTGAAGGTTTGGAACAGTACAGAGATGAAGTTAAAGCAAGAGAATTTCCAAGTGCGGAGTACAGTTACTAATGGAGAGAATGGTTGAAATAGAACGTTTTGACGATGAGGTCTCTTATGAAGTCACCCTTCGCCCAAGTTCCTGGGATGAGTATATCGGGCAGGAGAAGATCAAAAAGAATTTGAAAGTCTTTATTGAAGCGAGTAAGAGAAGAGACGAAGCCCTGGATCACATTTTGTTCTTTGGCCCTCCGGGTTTGGGAAAAACCACCATCGCCAATATCATTGCTTCAGAAATGGGTGCCAACATCAAGACGACAGCGGCTCCGATGATAGAAAAGGCAGGTGACCTGGCAGCACTTCTCACCAACATTGAAGAGGGTGACATTCTGTTTATCGATGAAATTCACCGTATGTCTCCCGCGATTGAAGAGATCCTTTACCCGGCTATGGAAGATTTTCGTTTAGACATCATCATCGGTTCCGGTCCTGCGGCACAGACGGTGAAGATTGACCTGCCGCGTTTTACGCTCATTGGAGCGACCACCAGAGCAGGGATGCTCTCCAACCCTCTGCGTGAGCGTTTCGGAATGCACTTCAGAATGCAGTTCTATACTGCAGAAGAACTTGCAAAAATCGTTTCCCAGGCGGCACATAAGCTGGAAAAGCCTGCGGAAGAGAAAGCCTCGGGAGAGATAGCAAGACGGAGCAGGGGAACACCGAGAATTGCCCTGCGTCTGCTCAAAAGAGTCAGAGACTTTTCTGAAGTCGCTGATGAAAATGAAGTCTCCCTCTCCCGTGCCAAATATGCCCTGGATGAACTGGGTGTGAACAATCTTGGTTTTGATGAACAGGATATCCAGCTGCTGGAACTTTTGGTTTCTGCCAAAAACAAGCCGATGGGGCTCAGTACCATCGGTGCCGCACTGAGTGAAGATGAGGGGACCATCGAAGATGTGCTTGAACCTTACCTCATTGCCAATGGATACATTGAAAGAACAGCCAGAGGACGCATAGCCACACAAAAAAGCTATGAACACTTTAAGCTGGGTGGCGTGAAGGATGGGCTGTTCAATGAGTAAAACATCGTTAATGATCACGGCACTTTTTGTGCTTGGTATTATGGGTGCATATAGCGTCTACCAGCCATTTATTCTCTCTATTACGGTTGCTGTACTTTTGAGTATGGCAACCTTTAACCTGACCAAAGGTTTGGTGAACTGGACAGGTTCAGCCCACCTTTCTGCTGCTATTTCAACGACACTCCTGACACTACTGCTCTTTGCCCCTATTGTCTACCTTGCGACTTTAGGTGTAAGCTATATGTCGGACCTGGACAGTGCGGGTATTAAAGAGACTATCTACACCTTTAAAGGTTTTCTCGAAGATATTCCGTTTTTACACCGTTTTACCGATGCCTACCTCAATGAAACACAAATTTCTACCTACATTACACAGTCTACCTCTTATGCTACGGCAGCAGGGGGTGCAGGACTTGGATTTATGAAAAATATGTTTTTTGTGGTGGTATTTTACTTTTTTATCAACTATTACGGAAACCGTTTTTTCGATACTATTTTAGAACTTCTCCCTGTCTCTTCGGAAAAGGGAAGCCGCATGATAGGAGAAGTTTCTGCCACCATGGAAGTCGTTTTCTACTCGGTCATCGTCACAGCGATCTTTGAAGGGTTCCTTTTTGGTATTCTCATGAGTTATTTTGGCTTTAACGGACTCTTTTTTGGTGTCATCTACGGTTTTGCTTCGCTTATTCCGGTTATTGGCGGTTTGATCGTCTGGGCACCGGTCTCACTCTATGTCTGGACAAAGATCGATTCACAGACCGCTATTGTGATCGCTTCCTACTCTATTATTGTCATCTCTGTCATTGCCGATACCATCATTAAACCGATGATCATTGATATCATTAAAAAAGATTTCCTTAAAAGTACCATTAAGATCAATTCACTGGTTATCTTTTTCTCAATCTTGGCCGGAATGAGTACCTATGGATTCTGGGGTATGATCCTTGGGCCTGCGGTCACCTCATTTCTCATTGCCATTACGAAAGTCTATCTTGACCATAGTGAGAAATAGAAGGACATTAACCCGCTATTAACGACTATTACTTTAAAATAACATAAGACATTGGACACAACAAAGGACAGCCCATTATTAAAATACTCATTATAGAAGATGATCCGGAATTAGCACTCATCTTGACAAATTACCTGACCAAATATGATATGGAAGTGATCGGTGCGGAAGATCCCTATATTGGGCTTTCACTTCTCACGCAGCATGCTTTTGACCTGATCATTCTTGACCTGACACTCCCGGGTATGGATGGACTTGAAGTGATCCCGAAAATTAGAGAGATCACCAATATTCCTATTATCATCTCTTCGGCACGTGATGATATTACCGACAAGGTCATCGGTATGGAGCGTGGTGCAGACGACTATATGCCAAAACCCTATGACCCGAGAGAGCTGGTGACACGCATTAAAACTATTTTAAGACGTACACACTCTGTGGATGACAAGGCTAAAAAAGAAAAAGAGATCTTCGTTGCAGATGACAAAGCACATACCATTTCCTTCAAAGACCAGTATCTTGACCTGACAGCAGCAGAGTATGACATTCTCTCTATGCTCATTCAGCACAAGAACGGTTCAGTCTCCAGAGAGCAACTTTTATATGAGAGTGAACATATCGATGATGACTCTTCTATTAAAAATATTGACGTGATGATCTCCCGTATTCGACAGAAACTGGCAAAAATAGACCCAGATCATATTTATATTAAACCCATCCGAGGTGTAGGATACCTGTTGACTGACCGCGTATGAAAAACTTATCAGTCACCACCTTCATCCACATTCTCTTTTCTGTAGCGATCGCTGTACTTATCGCTGCATTTATTCTTTTTATCTCCTGGGACAGAGACAGGAGTAAAATTGAAGAGTTTAAACGCTACCAGCTTATCTCAGTCACCTTTCTCTCCAAACTGCAATCGTACCCCAACAAAGAAGAACTCCAGAAACTCTATAAAGAGTTGCATGTCAAACCGGTACCCAGAAAAGAGTTGAAATCTCTCAAAGAGCAGATCCAGAAAAATGGAAAGACACTTTTTTCCGGTGGTGCGAGTACCGGAAATGTGAGGGTCTTTGAGATCAACGAGAAACATTATATCAATGTACAGAGAATGTCATACAACCTTATGCTGGAAGATGACCTCCCTGAAAACTACTACTTTGAAATTGCTATTGCATCGGGTGTCTCTGTTATTTTATTGCTTTTGCTTATCTACCTGGCCGTCTTGAAAAAGCTTTATCCTCTTAAAAAACTGCATAGGCAGATCCAGCGTTTTGCCCAGGGTGACATGCATACAAGAATCTCCTACGAGCATGATGACGAGATAGGAAAGATCGCCAAGAGTTTTGACGATGCCATCATCCACATCAATCAGCTCAGTACTTCCAAGAATCTCTTCATGCGTAATATGATGCATGAATTGAAAACGCCTATTACCAAGGGTCGTATTGTCGTAGAGATGCTGGAAGATGAAAGCACTAAAAAGATCCTTGTACGTGCCTTTGAGCGTATGAATGAGCTTATTACAGAACTGGCAGAACTTGAAAAAGTGACTTCACAGAGCTTTGAACCGGATTTTGAATATCTGATGCTTTCCGAAATTGTCAATGAGAGCAAAGAGATCCTCATGTCTCAAAGTGCCTGTCTCAAAGTGGAGATAGACGAACTTGCGCTTACCACCGACAAGAAACTGATGGCACTGGTCATTAAAAATCTGATAGACAATGCCATGAAATACGGTACAGGCGAATGTGTGATGCTTCGTACCAACTATAGTATTGTTGAGATCATTTCCGAAGGTCCTGCACTGGAACATGAACTCAGCTACTATACCGAGCCGTTCTCACAGGCTGAAAAGCGAAGTTCAGGCTTTGGCCTGGGACTTTACATTGTGCATAATATTTTAGAGAAACTGGGGTACAGACTGGGCTACAGACACGATGAGGGACGGAATGTCTTTATGCTCATTCCGGACAAGGAGTAAAAGATCGGGGATGCGACTTCAGTCGCATACCAGCGACTGAAGTCGCTGCTCCAAAGTGGATCAGGCTTTCAAAGCCTCTGCGATCAGTTCCAGAGGGTTTTTGAAGATCGTCTTTACATTGGCATGATTCATCGACTCCGATATCTGTACACGGCAGGCAGAACATTCAGCACTCACATAGTGTGCTTTGGTCTCTTCTATCATGGCTGCTTTCGGTTTTCCTGCGGCCTGGGCAAAGTGGAACTTCTCTGTCTGCATGGTCACACCGCCAAAACCACAACAGCGGTTAGGGTCTGACATCTCTACCATTGGGTAGTTGGGTGAAAGCAGGTTACGCGGCTGTTCATAAATACCCTGTACTTTACGCGCATGACAGGGGTCATGGTAGGTAACTGCTTCATCGAACTTTTTACCTCTCTCTTTAAGTATCTGCTGCAAGTCAGTATGGTCATCAAGCCAGGCGGTGGCCATGTGTATCTTTTCTGCCACCTTTTTGGCTCTGCTTTCCCACTCCGGCATGTCGTGATTCTTAAAAAACACCTGCCAGTCATGTTTGACCATAGCAGAACAGGTGGCTTCGGGAATGAGCATGGCATCACAGTCATCCATGAAACTTTCAAAGTATTCAATATTCTTTTTGGTCATATACTCTACTGAAGCGACATCACCGGTAAAGTAGGCAGGTGCGCCACAGCAAAGCTGCTTTTTGGGAATGAACATGTCAATATTGAGTGTTTTAAGTATTTCAATAAGGCTTGTCCCTATGCCTTCATAGTTGTAGTTACCCAGACAGCCAATGAATATGGCAACCCTGAGGTTCTTCTGTTCCTGATCGGGTGCAGGTATCTCTTCGGGGTGGGCATTGAGAAAAGAGGTTTTCATCATCGAAGGGATGAGTCGGTCTTTTTTCATCATAGGAAGGGAAAATCTTGCTCTTAAACCTCTGCCTTTGTCATCTTCTGCCAGGGCACAGGTCTTGAACATAAAACCGAACTTCATCACAAAGTCCATGATCTTACGGTGTCTCAGGAGAAAGAAAAATCCTCTTTTGAACCAGGCAATACCGAATTTGTCTGCAATGTCCGCACGCACCTCTTCAATGACCATATCGGTCGCAAGTGAATTGGGGCAGACATCGACACAGTTCGTACAGAGAAAACAGCTTTCAAAGATGTTCTTGGCATTTTTATCGAGCTCCAAATGCCCCTGCTGATAGGCACCCAAAAGGTCGATGAATCCACGGGGCGAGGTGGTTTCATCGGGGTTTATCTGGTGAATGGTACAGACAGGGATGCACTTCCCGCATTTGATACAGGCATCCGATGTTTCGGTGAAATTAAAAATCTCTTCTATTGGTTTGCTCATGTTTCCTCTTGATTATGTTTGTGATGGTCGGCTGAAGCCAACCCTACATGGACATTCAATATGTAGGTATTCGTAGGGTTGGCTTCAGCCGACCACAAATACCATCAAATTATTATACCGTCTTCGAAAAACTCTTCTTATTTCCGCCATACTGGTGCATATAGGCATCAAACGGCATCGCGATATTCCGTATCAACAGCGTTCCTGTTGTCCCTACAGCTATTTTATCTTCTGTAATGGTCATGAGGTCGGCATCGACAAACTCCTGCAATGCACTCAGCGCATCTGCAAAATATTCATTGAAATTGATGCCATGTTCTTTCTCAACACGCTTAATGTCAATGCTGAAGTTCGCCATAAGCTCCATAATGACCGCTTTACGCAGGTAGTCATCCTCACTCAAAGAAACACCGCGTTCAAAAGGAAGTTTTCCTTCATCTATGGCGGCTTCATAAACTTTCATATCTTTGGTATTTTGTGCATAGTAGTGAGATCCCTCACCAATACTGGTCAGACCAATGCCCACAAGGTTGGCACCGCCTTTGGTTGTGTAGCCCTGGAAGTTCCTGTGCAGTTCACCTTTGGCAATGGCAGCAAAGAGTTCATCTTCAGGCTTTGCAAAGTGGTCCATACCTACCATTTTATATCCGTTGCTCTCAAAAAAGTCAATCGTGTACTGGAAGATCTGCAGTTTGACATCGGGAGAAGGCAGGGTGGTCTCGTCAAATTTACGCATGGTCTTTTTAAGCCATGGCACGTGTGCATAGTTAAAAACAGCCAGTCTGTCAGGCCCAAGTGTAAAGGCTTCCTCAAGTGTCTTTTTAAAACTCTCAAAGGTTTGGTAAGGCAAACCGTAAATGAGGTCAACGTTGATGGAGTTTATGCCGTATTTACGTGCCAGATCGACCGCTGCTTTTGTCAGGTCATAAGGCTGAATACGGTGGATCTCCTGTTGTACTTTCGGGTCAAAATCCTGCACACCGAATGAGATACGGTTAAAACCGTGCTTTTGAAAAACCTGCATCTGCTCTTCGTTAAAGAATCGCGGGTCGATTTCACAGGAGATCTCTGCTTCTTCACTCCAGTTAGGAAATTTCGATTTGACATAAGAGACGATTTCGTCAAGTTCAAAGGCTTTGTAAAAAGTAGGTGTTCCGCCGCCGAAGTGAAACTGGATCACTTCACGGTTCGTGTCCAGGTGTTGAGCAAGTATATCGATCTCTTTTTTCAAGTATTCAATGTATTGGCTGAGTTTCTCTTCTTTTGAGGTAAAGACCACGTTACATCCGCAGAAGTAACAGGCTGAACGGCAGAACGGCAGGTGAATGTAGAGAGAGATCTTTTCTGTTCCCTCTTCCAGGTATTTCAGGTAGGCTTCATAGCTAAAGTCTTCATTGAATTCCAAGGCTGTTGGGTAAGAGGTGTATCTTGGTCCTGGTTTTGAATATTTGCTAAATTTTTCGAAATCTATTTGACTCATTGTTTTCCTTGTTTTCTCTCATTCCTGGTGGTCGGCTGAAGCCAACCTTACGGTTTTTAATGCATTTCTTGTAGGGTTGGCTTCAGCCGACCACCACAATCATAAATTATTTATTTCTTTGGCTGTCCAGCCAAACCATGATCCCTTTTTGGGCATGCAGTCTGTTCTCTGCTTCTGAGAAAATGACTTCTGCATGTTTTTCAAAAGTCTCTTCACTGACTTCATAGCCTCTGTAGGCAGGGAGGCAATGGAGGAAGATGGCATCGGCTTTTGCTTTTGCCATCATTGCTTCATCGACCATGTATCCTTCAAAGGCTTTGAGCCGGATCTCTTTTTCATCTTCCTGACCCATGGAGACCCAGGTATCGGTGGTGACTACGTCACAGCCTTTGACTGCTTTAATAGGGTCGTTTCCAAAAGTAATTTTGGCACCGCTCTCTTTGGCAAAGGCAAGTGCCTCTTCGACAATTTTCTCGTCACATTCATAGCCTTTTGGTGTGGCGACTCTGAGTTCAAAGCCGAGTTTGGCAGCCAGCATAAGCCAGGAGTGTGTCATGTTGTTCCCGTCACCCACATAGGCTACCACAGGGTTTTTCTCTTTGCCGCACTCTATCATGGTGAGGTAGTCTGTCATGAGCTGTACAGGGTGGTAAGAGTCTGTCAAGCCGTTAATGACAGGTACTTTGGAGTAGTGTGCGAACTCTTCAAGTTTGGACTGCTCAAACGTACGTATCATCACCATGTCGACCATACGGCTGATGACACGTGAAGTATCTTTCATAGGCTCACCGCGTCCAAGCTGTATGTCATTGGAAGAGAGAAAAAGCCCCACACCGCCAAGTTGGTAAATACCGGTTTCAAAGCTCACACGGGTACGCGTAGAACTCTTTTCAAAGATCATCCCAAGTGTCTGATGTTCCAGATAGGGAACGAACTTACGCTGTTTGGTCTGTGCTTTGATCTTCTGTGCCAGCGTGATCATCTCCAGTATTTCAGTTTTAGTGAAATCTTTGAGTGTTAAAAAATGTCTCATGGGACTGTCCTCATACATTATTGTTAATGTAAAAAATAAAAGGGTACCTCTAACAGTAGGTAATACCCCCAACATCTCTAGCTTTTCTCTAGGCTAGGCACTCTTTTGAAACCCTAGCCGTAGCTAAGGTGAGAAAGAGTAACAACGCATAGGGGAAAGCTAGAGATGCCCGAAGGGTGGGCTTTGCAAACGCAATCTTGCACAAGATATTTATTTCGTCTTAGCTATGGCTAGGACTCATAAATCTCTTGCACAATCTTACATTTGCAAAACCCATTGTGGGTATTACCTACTGTTAGAGGTACCCTAAAGAGAATATTTTACCATAAAAGGGTTGAAAGTTGTGAACCTACGGGAGTTTAGGCTTTTGAACGTTTTTCCCAAGTTCTGTCGCGATCGTATATGCAATTAACCGGCCAATCTTCTTCAATCGTGGTTTCAGCCATGCTGTCTGTTTTTCGCAAGTGATCTCTCCGAGTTCAAGCACCAGAAATTTCTCTGCATCTATCTGTTTATAGGCATAATAATGTTTCAAGTTTTCCGTAAAGTTGTCTTTATGCCAGCCAAAAGGAAATTGACTTCTGTAGAGCTTTTCCCAACGTCTGGCAAAATCATAAGAGTTTTTGTCGGGGTAACCGATGGATGCACCGGAACGGCAGGGTTTCTTAGCCGAATCAAAATGAATGGAAACGGCTATTTTTGCTTTGGCAAATTTCGGTACTTTCGCAGGAATACGTTTCACGTCAATATCCCACTCTTGCAGGGTACGCGCTACTTCATCTGCCACAATACTGTTCCATTCGGTCTCTTTATAACGTGAAGAACTCGCTCCCGTATTGCCGGAAGTGCGTGCTTCATGACCCGCCTGAACTATGACAGTCACAGGCTTGGTACTCCCCCAATAGAGTATGAAAGCAACAAGAACAATAAGAAGAACGGCAAAAATAACGCCAGCGAGGTTTTTTGTATGCATGGTTGGAAGTATAACAAAGAGTTGGTTAGAGCTGTTGACAAAGCAGATTAAATGTAGTATTATACATATAATTATATATAAAATAGTAAGGATTTTGAAATGGTAGCTTATAGCAGAGATGAAATTATATCAGTCACAGACCTAGCAAGAAATATCTCTTCAACACTCAACAGTATTGTCAAGCAGACAAAAGAGAAGATCGCCATCTCGAAAAACAACAAGCTTGAAGCCGTGATCATAGACATTGAAGAGTATGAACGACTCAGAGAAGCGTATGAGATGATGGAAGATATGGAGATCGCCAAACTGGTGGAGGAGAGACGTAAAACGCCTAAAGAGGCATATATCAGTTTGGAAGATGCTGCAAAAGAGTTTGGAATTGACCTTGATGAACTATGAAGTAATATTGCATCCAGAGGTGAGCATAAAAGATTTGAAAAATTTGTCTAAAGCGCAATGTTCACTTGTTTTTAAGCAGTTCAAAAAGTTGCAAACCTCACCAGAATTGGGTCAATTACTTGGAAATAAAAATGCTTTGAATTTAACGGGACTTCGGAAGATGTATGTCGATAAAAAGAAGATTCGTATTGTTTACTCTATTGTGGAAGAGAAAGTTATTGTAGAAGTGATCGCTGTCGGAAAACGTGAAGATATGGCAGTGTATCAAAAAGCAAACGAGCGTAGATAAAATAGGAAGGTGCGTGATTACGCACCCTACGCGGGTTATTTCCCCAATAAAACTGCCGCCTCTTTCGCATGATAGGTAATAATGATATCTGCTCCCGCACGTTTAAATGCCAACAGTGTCTCCATCATCACTTTGTCATAGTCAATGACACCGGCTTTGGCTGCCATTTTGAGCATGGAGTATTCACCGGACACATTGTAAACGGCTAAAGGCAGAGAGGTATTATTTTTAACATCACGTACAATGTCAAGATAGGCAAGGGCAGGTTTGACCATGAGAATGTCTGCTCCCTCTTTTTCATCTTCGACCGACTCTAAAATGGCCTCTTCTCTGTTCGCCGGGTTCATTTGGTAGCTTCTTCTGTCTCCAAATGAAGGTGAACTCTCCGCCACATCTCTGAACGGACCATAATATGCCGAGGCGAATTTTGTCGAGTATGACATCACCGGAAGGTTTTCAAAACCGTTACTGTCAAGTCCTCCTCTAATGGCTTGTATCATCCCGTCCATCATGCCGCTTGGCGCTATCATGTCCACACCGGCTTTGGCATGAACGACTGCCTGTTTTGCCAGATTGTCAAGTGTAATGTCATTGTCAACTGTTTCGAGTACAGGGTCGAGTACACCGCAGTGTCCATGGTCTGTGTATTCACAAAAACAGAGGTCTGTGACAACGAACATGTCAGGGTGTGCCGCTTTGACCGCTCTAACTGTTTCGGCGATGATCCCGTGCTCACACATGGCATCTGAACCGACAGAGTCTTTGGTGTCGGGTATGCCAAAAAGAATGATGGAACGAATACCAAGCTCTTTCAGTACCTCACACTCTTTGACAATTTCGTCTATGCTCATCTGGAAAACACCCGGCATGGAACCCACTTCATCTTTAATGCCGGTACCGGATCTTGCAAACAGAGGATAGATAAAATCATTGACAGACAAATGGGTCTCTTGCAGCAAATCTCTTAATACAGGGTTGATTCTTTTTCTTCTAAAACGAGCGAACATGGTTGTTCCTTAGTAAAAATTTTGCATATTTTATCAATTCTACTCCATTATTTCGATTAATTTCTAATTTCTAATTTCTAATTTCTAATTTTTAAAGTATAATCCCCTCATGAAACACATAGAAATCTCAGAGATCGCTACTTTACCGACCAAACATGGCACTTTTAACATACAGGCATTTAAAGATGCTGAAGGCAAAGAACATCTGGCACTTTTTACCAAAAACCTTAAAGAGATCGATGCACCCATTGTGCGTGTACACTCAGAATGCCTCACCGGTGATGCTTTAGGCTCTGCCAAATGTGACTGCGGTGAACAACTCACTTATGCCCAGGCGCTCATAGCCAAAGAGGGCGGTATGATCATTTACCACCGCCAGGAGGGACGAAACATCGGTCTGTTGAATAAAGTCAATGCCTATGCCTTACAAGACACGGGGTATGACACCGTGGCTGCCAACCACCAGCTGGGTTTTAAAGCCGATGAACGTACGTATGAAATTGTAGAATTCATTTTGAAACATTTTGAGTTGAATCGTATCAAATTGCTCACCAACAACCCCGCCAAGATCGAAAGCCTTCCTGACATCGACATTGTCGAACGCATCCCTATCCAGATCACCCCGAATCCGCATAACGAGAAGTATCTCAAAACGAAAAAAGAGCAGCTGGGGCATTTGTTGTAATTTTGACTGTTGAATTGTGATCAAAAGCAGATACATATGACATAAAACATCAACCAACATTCAATCAAATCACCAAAATAGACATTTATGCCAACGTGTGTCGGGGTAAGGGTACTCCGACCTACGGTTTTTTTGTCATCAATGGATTTGACATATTTATGAAACTTGGTAAAATAAATGTGTTTTTAATTCATTATTAAACCACTAATTAAACAGTCAAATATTATGCTAAGAAATGCTATAATAAGCGTATGGAAAAACGAGACGCAAGAAAACTAAAAATATCAGCACAACAAGAGCTAAGAGAACGTGGTGTAAA
>JALSUP010000145.1 GCA_027071315.1 Sulfurovum sp. | reverse complement strand
GCAATTATGGAAGAAAAATATGGAAAAATAACTATTTTATCGGGAATATTGGCGCTATAATTTTTTTAAATTGAAAACTGATAAAACAGGAAGGCTGGAGAAGTATTTTTAGAGGTTCCCTTTATTAATGATCATGAAAAAATTACCTCTAATTATTGCGTACACACCTGACATAACGCTCATACGTTTTATAATTGTTATATTCATAGCCACGTTTGAAGTTCATTATCCACGCAAACTCTTCACTTGACTCATGTGCTGTTGCTGACCAATAGTAACCGGAGCCTCCAACATTTTTAAAGCCATTTTTTATAGCTGGATCATTTTGACTTAAAGACACTACATTTATCAACTCTTTGATCGTTGGAAGTCGCCAATCATCATGCCCGGCTAAGTGTAGTTTCTGACAAAACGAGACTGCTCCCTGCCAATCTTTTTTTATATATTTCGCAGCACGGTTATCCTGCCACATTAATCCGGTTTTATTATCTATTAACACATCGGATGCCAGTGATAAACTGAGACTTGCTATGATAAAAAGAATTACTTTCATGGTGCTTCCTGCTTTCTGTGATTTATTTTGATAAGATACTATCAATCCTTTAGTTTATAACTAAAATGACGTAAGTTTGGTAATGACTTTGCTATATCGCTGAGTTTGAATGCGTTAAGCGGGTTGCCTTCAATGTCAAGCCATATGAGACTTTCTATTTGCAGCATGGGGTCTACTTTTTCAATGGCATTGTGTGCAACATCGAGAAAGACAAGTTGTTTGCTGTGGCTAATGTCGTGTAAGTCAGAGATACGGTTATGCCTGGCTTCTATTTTTTTCAGTTTCTGGAGATTTTTCAGCGTATTTAGGTTGGATATATGGTTTCCCTGCATAAAAAGATGTTTGAGTTTTGGGAAGTGTTTCAGAACATCAATATTCTCTATCTGGTTGTTGGCAAAGGAGAGCTTATGCAGGTTTGTGAGTGGGGTAATGACATCGATATTTCTTAGTTCGTTTCGTGAGAGGGAAAGTGCCCCGATCCATGTAAGTTCAGAGATGGACTCAGGCAGTACATCCAAGCCCAGGTCACTGAGGTTAAGGTAAGGTATTTTCTCTGCTTTACACTGTGCTATTCTTTCTTGGGCTATTTCTATGGCTTTCATTTGGACTCTTTATGGTTAGCATTCGTGGGCTTATACGTCAATTCACACACCACCTGTGCATGGTCACTTGTCAGTAGAGAGCCGTCTCTGTTTTCCTGCAGATGTTCATCTAAGACAGTATAGTCTGTGACTGTAGCTATGTTATCTGCATTCTCTCTAGTGAAATGATTTGAGATGAAAATATAATCCAATACATTCCCTTTACCCAGAAAATAACTCGTCGCTTTTCTTTGAGGCTCTTTTGCTTCCGGATGAGGATTATGTATTTTATGTTTGTACTGATAACTTGCATCATATAAAACAAAACTTTCTTCATTTTTCTCATCATGATATTTATAGTTAGTCATGGCATCGATGGTGAGAGAAAACTCCTTATCGTTCAGATCACAGAGTAGTACGGTAGGGTTCTCCTTAGATCTTTCAATGTCATAAAAAAGAGAAGAGGCCTCGCACAGTCTCTGTTTTAATGCTGTAGAATATTTATCGTCAAGCGTTTTAAACACCAGTTCTTTTTTATGCTCCAGGCTATCTTCTTTTTTAAATACCTGTTCAAATGCATTGAGCCTGTTTGATTTCAGGTGACAGACGTAGACCAGCAGTTTCTGTGAATCAGGGAGTGTGATGTGTGCTTTTATGGGCAGCCTTGAAAAATGAAACGTCTCTTCATCCGTTTCCGTAAAATGATGACTCTCAAGAGTGGGCGCATGTACCTTGACTGTTTCTATGTCAGTTATGAGGTATTTGGAGGTAAAGGCAACAGTGGTCGTAACATATTTGTACGGGTTTCTGCTACTCAGTTTAGCGACATCAACCGTCACAAAATGCTCATAACCCAATTCCTTCACCAGACTTTTCAGGGCATCGGAAGAAAAGACTTCCTGAAAGCCGATAATGTGACAATCCATCTTTCGTATCTGATCTTTGATCCATGTGGTCTTTTCGAGCCATTGTCTCTGGTTGAACTTCTCTTTTTTGGTATACCAGGCGTAGGGAGGTTCAACAAACTGAAAAAGGTTAAAGGTTCCGAGTCTTATCTTCATAAGAGGAGTATAGCGAAACTTTTTTACTTACAAAAAGTTTTAAGCTATAATCACCTATTAAAACCAAGGTTGCACCATGGCACGCATCAACCAAAAAGACTTTTATCAACATAACTATGATACTTATGGTGTCTCTGCAGAAGGGGTAGCCTGGGATTCTGCGCAGACACAGAAACGCCGATTTTCAGCTATTGTTTCCTGCCTTGGAGATGTCAAAGGCGATACCCTGGTGGATGCCGGTTGCGGCTTTGGAGATCTTTACCTTTACCTGAAAGAGAAAAACAAGCTGCCTAAAACCTATGTGGGATTGGACCTGTGTAAGCCTATGGTTGAAGAGGCAAAGATACGTACAGGCTGTAAGATCATACAGAGAGATATTTTAAAGCAGACCATTCCTGCTGCAGACTGGTATGTCGCCAGCGGATCGATGAATCTTTTGACTCGTCTGGAGACCCGGCTTTTTATACAGCGCTGTTTTGAAAAAAGCCGCAAGGGATTTGTCTTTAACCTTCTGTACGGCAGAGAGAAAGAGGGAGAGTTCAGCTACTGGCTCCCTCATGAGATCAGAGCACTTTGCCGGCCCCTGGGTGCAAAAGTGCAGGTCAAAGAGGGGTACATGGAGGGGGACTTTACGGTCGTGTTATTGCCTTAGTGTGGCGATGAGACGTTTGGGACTGCCTACAAGTTCAAGGGCATCAGCGATATGTGTGCAGACGACGTCACTGCCTGTGAGTGTTCGTGTACTGCAGCCCTCCCTGCCGATCAGGGCGATCCCGAGAGCAGCATGTTTGAGCATCTCTTTGTCGTTACTGCCGTTACCGACGGCAATGCACTGTTCTGCACCGAGAGTCTGTAGGTAGTCGGCTTTCTCAGCGGTATGGTCATTGCTCTGAAGGATCTTGACCGTGACATCGAGATCTTCGAGTTGTGCCTGCACCGTACCGAAGGTATCGGAAGTGATGATATGCATGGTATAGTGTTCGCCAAGAGCCGCCAAAAGAGGCTTTACCTCTTTAATGAGCCTGCCGTCTGTTGCCAGAGTGCCGTTGTAGTCAAGAACGAGGTGTTTTAAATGTAAAGTGCTGTAGTGTGGTATTTCAATAGTCATGCTGTGATCATACCATGTTCTTGCATAGATCCCGAATGATGCGCTTTTTTAAAGTGTTCTGTGATACATAAGTTTTAAGCTATAATTCCCTATATGAAATAAGGGCACCTATTATGAAAGGTGCACATAAGGTTATATCCATGGCAAAACGTCCGACACTTTTACAACACTTCCGCTCATTCGCTTACCAGAACAGTATAGATGATCTTGATACGGCTCTGGAATATTTTACTGTTTTTGGCGGTACGGGGTGGGACATTGATACTTCAAAAAGTGTCGATGTACTCATCAAAGAGAAGGTACTCTCCAACTATGAACCTCTCCACAACGCCATTACACGCTTCACTCACGGCAATATGCTTTACCATCTGCTTCTCTCCATTATTGCACGGGGAGAGGAGCATGAAGATGCGGTCTTTAAAAAAGCCAGGGTAGGACGAGACAAAGGGGAAGAGGCGATGGACTATCTGGAGATGAAGAGTCTGCTGAAATTTTCTCCCTCTGTGGAAAAACCTGTTAAAAGCAGTGATGCCAGATCGGACAAAGTGTTATTTGAACTGCCTTTCATGCGTTTTTGGTTTGCGACGGTTTCTCCCTATTATAAAAGTATCTCAAGCGGAGATTTTACTGAGTTTGAAGAGAATTGGAATAAGCTCAGAGACAACTTTTCCATCTTACTGAGCAATCTACTGGTCTTGGAACTTGTCAAAGAACACTTCGCTGCAGCATTTGTAGAGGATCCCATCGTCTCCATTGGGAGTTACTATGACAAACAGACAGAGATAGCGATATTGGCTAAGAGAAAGTCCGGAAAGATGCTTGCAGGGGCATGTAAATATGCTGTTGCACCGGCAAAGACAAACATGCTCGACGCTTTAAAGCAGAAGTGTCAGACAGCAGAGCTAGATGTCTCTGACTATGTACTCTTTTCTAAAAATGGATTTACACCTGAGCTGGAACAGATGAAAGAGAGTACTGTAACACTTTTATCGCAGAAGCATCTCTCTTTATTACTGAATGATTTGAGTAAAGATGATCTGTTGGTCTATAAGAACAAAAAGTACTAACAATTTAGATATAATTTTCAAAATATAATAAGGTTTTATGTATGTCAAAACAACCCACACTCCTCGCACAGTTCCGCTCTTTTTGTTATAGAAATAAGATCAGCAATTTTGAAGTAGCAGTAGAATATTTTTCTGTCTTTGGCGGTATGGGGTGGACAGTCGATACTTCCAAGTCCATAGAAGAACTGATAGAAGAGAAAGTATTGGCAAACTACCGATACATACATGGAGACATTACACTCATCACTCAGAGTAATCCTGTGTATCACTCTCTTTTATCTGCGCTGGCATTGGGAGACAGACGCGAGCATTCAGCCTTTAAACGAGCCAATCTGGACAGAGAAAAAGGAGAAGAAGCCATTGATTTTCTGCGAGAGAAAGGGCTGTTGATCTTAAATAACTCCATAGAAAAACCTGTCAATGAAAAAGACAATAACTCCGACAAACTTCTCTTTACCCAGCCGTTCATGCGTTTTTGGTTCGCCTGTATCTCTCCTAACTACAAAAGTATCAAAGAGGGAGACTACGCAGAGGTCAAAGAGAAATGGAACCATTTCAAACATGGTTTTTCAGACCTTGTTTACACTCAGCTCATCATGGAAGTCTTGAAAAAAAGTATGAAAGACGATGCAAACGGTGGGTACATATCGAGTATCGGTTCTTACTGGGACAGCAATGTGGAGATAGACATTCTGGCAAAAAGAAAGTCAGGGAAGATGATCGCCGGCCTTTGTAAATTTACTAAGTCCAAAGCCAACAAGAGTGACTTGACAAAGCTCCGGGAAGCTTGTGCCAAAGCTGAACTTGACATAGATACCTTTGTCATCTTTTCAAAAAGCAAGTTTTCCTCTGAGTTAAAAAAAGAAAAAGGGGAGAATCTGAAATTACTCTCTCCCCGAAACATGACAACGCTTATAGCAGACCTCAGTCAAGACGATCTGCTGGTACATACTAACAAGAAGTATTAGAATTGTGTATAGGGTGCCACAGTAGAGAGCTCTCTGGCTGAGAGCCAACCTATCCCACGGCTGTAAACTCTAAACCAGCCTTTTTTACAGAGAGCCCCGATACCTTTGTATCCAGGTTTACATGGCTTGTAGTAAAGTCCTACCTGATAATCCCAGGGCAGAGCAGAGGTATTGGCTTTTCCAAGGTAGACACTGTTTATCGCATTGACGGTTTGTTGATTGAACCAGATAAGGTCGGCGTCAAGCAGATTGGCAAGTCTGTTGTGCTGGTAGTGTGTAAAGGAGAGTGCATCATTAAAGATATTCGCTTTCGTCATTACCGATAATGGGGTATCGTCCCAATTAATTTTATTGAGGAAGTTGCTAAAGTAGGTGGCAGCACAATTTTTGTAACTGTAATTGGTACTGACCCCATTTTCATCGAAGAATTTAAAATAAACTCTCTTCTCTCCTTGTGCAATAACCAGTAAGGATTGACCGCTTTCAATCATACCTTGTTCAGCGTAGGCACTTTTAGAAAGTAGTCTGATATCGTAACCAACAATTTTGTGAAGCTCTTTTTGTAAAAGGGCAATTTTCTCATCTGAAGACAGATTTGCATGTATGCTGTAAAAGTCCTGCATGAAAGCAGCGGTAAAGAGCTTTTCTGCAAAAGCAAAAGGGTCTTCATGTGTGTGAATGCGACCATTGCTATGGAGTACAAAATAGGGTCCATTTAGATTTTCCATGACGGAAGTGTCTTGTGAGTTCCCTTTCATAAAAGCTTCATTCATCTCATCAAAATAACTTTCATCCGGAATGCCTGCCTCCTCATGAATGGTTGCAATGGCTGGGGAATCTGCTCTATAAATGGCTGGTTCCGTAATGTCATTGAATGCCAGGATGCCCCTGTAGTTGTAGGGACCATAGTTATAAGACTTATTGTTTGCGATTTTCCCATAACCATAGCTTCCCGCATTCAGCTGTGCAAAAATATAGAGGATGTCACCCGACTCTTTTTTCCATTGTGCTTCATTGACGGCAATGTAGTCGTTGCGGTCACTCCGTTTGATCTCATCATGCAGACCGATGACACGTGCCAGACAGTGCTGGGTCTCAAGCGAAGACATTTGCCCAAAGTCGGGAATACGTGCATAGCGGATACCTATACCATAAGGCGAACCGATCTCACAAAGGTTATAGAGTACTGATGCGTCGATCAGCGGACTCTCCTGAAACTCTACATAGTGCGGGTATTTGCATTTATTGGCTGAGGTCACCTTTACAAAAGTGACATTGGTCAGTGTGTTGTAATAGCGCATGCCATTTTGTATTTTCATGACATGGTCGGCATCCAGATTGCTATTGAGTTTATAGGGAATGATGCCGGCAGGCCAGGTGAACATGGCTTT
>JALSUP010000144.1 GCA_027071315.1 Sulfurovum sp. | reverse complement strand
AAGCAGTAATAACCGATACAAATGTCGTCTTTCCGCACCCCGATGGTCCTACAAGCATGAGCAGTTCACCTTCATACACATCAAGGGTCACCCCCTGCAATGCTTTGACCTCTGCTTCTCCGGAGTTGAATGTCTTTACAATATCTGTGCAATGAAGTGCAATATTTCTCGTCTGATCTGTTGTCATACTCAAATTATAGTCGATGAAAATGAAATGAGGATGAAAGAAGTTTTCATATTGATTTCATTTATATTGCCTATAATAAACCAAAATCAACAAACGGATCATCAAATGTCAGATATACTGAACCATTCTATTTTACCTTTTATTGAACATTTTAGACATTATGTAGTATGGGTCGCTTTCTTTGCAGCCTTTGGAGAAACGCTGATCGGGCTTGGGTTCTTATTGCCCGGGTCGACATTCCTTCTTCTTCTCGGTGTCCTTTCCGGGCAGGGGTATTTTGATATTTCATCATTGCTGTTATTTGCAGTAGTAGGGGCTTATCTGGGGGATATTGCCAACTATTACATCGGCAAGCATTACGGCACTGTGCTACTGGGTAAGTCATGGATACCTTTTTCCGATGAACAACTCGGCAAAGCACATAAATTTTTAAATACACACGGGGCAAAATCTCTTTTCCTGGCACGTTTTTTACCCGGATTAAAAGAGAGTGTACCTTTTCTTGCAGGTTCTTTGAAAATGCAACGGAGCAAGTTCCTGTTTTGGGATTTTTTTGGTGCTATCGGCTGGAGTTTGGAGTTTATAGGTGTAGGTTATCTCTTTTCGGCATCACTTTCTCTTGCACAGATATGGCTGAGCCGTACGCTTACTGTCCTTGCGATACTTATTTTCCTTTTTGTACTTCTCTATCTCCTGAAACAATTTATTGTAAACAATGCACACTCAGCCAAAATAGTACTTCTTTCACTCTGGCACTCTTTTTTGCGAAATCCTTTTATATCAGGGATGATAAAATCACATCCAAAATCCACAGTATTCATCAAAAGCCGTTTTGACCAAACGACATTTTATGGATTGCCGCTTACACTTCTTGGTGTTGCATTTGTATCTGTTTTGGCACTTTTTGCCGGTATTGTCGAAGATTTTCTTACCCAGGATCCCATCGTCTATGTTGATCATATCGTTGCAAATCTCATGGCAGGATGGAGAACACCGGAGATGACTACTCTCTTTACCTGGATCACCTATCTTGGCACTAAAGAGATTGTATTGCTTTTCATGGCAGCTGCTACTGTTATTTTACTCCTGCACAAAAAGTACAATGACCTTATTGCACTCTATTTATCTTTGTTGGGTTCAACACTTTTCCTGTATTTTGGCAAGCTTGCTTTTCATCGCCCCCGACCGGATACGGCACTCTATTTTGAGTCTTCCTTTTCGTTTCCAAGCGGACATGCTACTATTGCTGTAGCGTTTTATGGATTTTTGGGCTATTTGCTTATAAGGCATGTAGAGATCTTCAAAACCAAGGTCAACATATTTTTTGGAACAACGATTTTAGTTCTGCTGATAGGCATGAGCCGTATTTACCTGGGAGAACATTATATCAGTGATGTATACAGCGGATACCTGATAGGAACGTTGTGGGTGATCACAGCGATCGCCTTGCTCCATTGGCTCACTTACAAAAAGTTTTTTACGCAGAAAAAGCCGCATAGAGGCGCAAAAACGATCGGTATGGCGGCAATAGTCGCAGCAGCAGGGCTTTATCTGTTGTTTGGTTTGAATTTTCATTATAAGCCTGCCCTTCATCCTGAAGTAAAAACAGTCAAACTCGACAGACTCAAAACATTGTTTGACAAAAGTGCCAACAGGTTTGCCCAAAATATCTTTGGCCTTGACTCTCAGCCGATAAATATCATCTTGGCAGCAGGCCGGAAGGAAGAGATTTGTCCTGTTCTGAATAAAGCCGGATGGAAAAATTTGAGCACTGATGAAAAACTCAATGTCCCTCTTTTCTGGCAGGCTAAAGAGCCGATATGCAGTGTGAACGTGAAGAAAGAAAAAAAAGTGTATATAGTAAGAATATGGGATACCGATACAGTATATAAGGGTAAACGAATATATGTTGCCGGTGCCAATGCTGTCACCGGTGAACATTGGGGTATCATACCGGTTTTCATAAAAGATCTTGACTATGCCAGGGATTTTGCAATGAAAGATCTTCTAGTTAAAGCACACTTCAAAAAGGATAAAGCTGTTCATATAAATGAACCTTTTATCAAAGAGAATCTTTTCGGGCATTCCTATTTCAGTGATGGAAGGGCAGAGGTATTGTCTTTGGATGAATAAGAAATTGCCCTTTTTTTAAATTTTTTCATTTTTGTTTCATTTTACAGATCTATCCTTTCATCTCAATCAGTATATTTGGTTGAAAAAACAAAATTAGGAGATATTATGAAAAATATCGTATTATCAGCAGCAGCTGTATTCGCAATGAGTTCTTTTGCAGTAGCGGGAGGGGATATTATACCAGTAGAAGAATCGGTAGTAGAGGTTCCTGAAGTAGTAGCATCATCTGTAGATGGTTTCTATGTTGGTGGTGCCTATGGTTATCTCAATGCAAAATCTACTGCAGCAGATACAATCAATGGCATTGATGCAACAGCTACTCTTTTTGATACATCATTTACAGAGCTTATGCTCCAGGGTGGCTACAAGTTTAATGAGTATATAGCGGTTGAAGGTAGATACTGGTTTGGTCTATCAAATACTGTAAACTATGGTGATTCCCATGGAGCACTGTACCCAACAGATGTGAGCGTAGATGCCTGGGGTATTTATGCCAAGCCTATGTATCCGGTAACTGAGGCGTTTAATGTTTATGCATTGTTGGGGTATGGTTCTACTTCATATACTCTCGCAAACAAAGCCGGAAATGTTAATTTGAAGTACAACAGTGCCAATATGGGAAGTTTCTCTTGGGGTCTTGGTGGTGAGTATTCATTAACCGAAAATATTTCTGCATTTGTAGACTACACAAACATCTTTGACAGTACTACCGATGTAGTTTATTCCGATATAGGAACTGTTCACTATAAAGACACTATCAATACTGTCAACATAGGTGTTACTTATAAATTCTAAGAAACACTTCCTGTTCAAACCTTCGGGTTTGACAGTTGGCTATGATATGCTATTTTTTAAAAATTATCAATCGTTTTCTTCACTTTTGAGTATTTTCGCAGTGACAGGGTCGACAAGCACTTCCATCTCTTTACCTTTTTGTCGATGACCTTGATCTTATAGACCAGATAGTCATCTTCTTCATCAAGTTTTGCCTTGACAACCTGCCCGTCAACACTTTTTTTTGCTGCTTCGATCGCCTGAATCATGGAGACAGTCACTTTATGCATCGCTTTCTTTTCAGAGTCGAAAAGTCCTATTTTGATAGAACCTTTGAAGTCGTCAGCTATAGCAGAAGAGCCAAAAAATATACCTAAAGCGATAGAGGATAAGAGAATTTTTTTCATGTTTATCCCTCGTATGATTTATACCTATACTATACAATTTTAAGATGAAACAAAAATCGAAATATAAATTTTTTACTTAGTCATCATAAATCAGATAGGTTAGTAAAAATATCTTTCTATCGAACTGTTCAATATCTTTTTAAGTGAGGTAATAGATTCTTCGTTTATCTGAGTATATAGTTCTTTTGAAATAGTAAAAAAATCCTCTAAGATCACTGGGTCAAACTGGCTCCCTTTCCCCTCTTTGAGAATTTGGATACTTTTTTCATAACTGTATGCTTCTTTATAGGGACGTTTTGAAGTTAACGCATCAAACACATCAACGATCGAAAATATTCTTACAATTTTAGGTATCTGCTCTCCCTTTAGTCCGTTTGGATATCCGGAGCCGTCAAATCGTTCATGATGTGAAAGGATAATATTTTGAGTATCTTCCAGCCATTTATTTCCTTTTATGAGCTGGACTCCTTTGGTAGTATGTGTTTTTATGACTTCAAATTCTCCCTGCGTCAGTTTTTTATTTTTAAGTAAAATAGCATCAGGGATACCAATTTTTCCAATATCGTGCAGAAAAGCACCTTTTATAAGGCTCCTTATGCTCTTATTATCAATCTTCATATACTGGGCTAATTTAATTGCATATATCACAACTCTATAATTGTGCTCACTTGTATCATTATCTCTAAGCACAATAGCATTGCCTAGTGTCTTCAAAGTCATAATATTGCTGGCTATCAGAATGGTTTTACCCTCTTCCAGCTGTTTATATGCAAAATAAATTATTGGAAAAATAATCAAAACCATAAAAAAAATGGTTAAGATTACAGTTGCTATGACAATCAAGACATCCTATTTATATTTTGATACAAGATTTTGATCTATTTTTGTAATTCCTTCTATATATCCAAATAGCTTATTATCTGAATAAATTGGGTAGATAATTTGCAAAAAGTAATTGTTCTCATCAATTTTTAGTAATTCATAGTTCATATCATCGATATCCACTGGAAATTCATTTGGAAATAATTGTCGATGACTGATGATGTCGGTGTTTATTTTTATATATCTTTTATCTTCTGATTGAAATGTATATAATTTCTCTTTTTTCACATTATAGATTTCCACATAGGAAAAACCAGATTTTTCCATGAATTTTTGTATATTATCTTCAGTTTTATTTTCATCAGATTCCGCATATATAGGAAATTTATTGCTGAGTTCGGTGTCTATATGGAACCTTATTTGATTGGTCAATGTAGAATAAAAACTATAATTTAGATACAAATATATCAATACCATACTGAGTGTAGCCAGTAAGACTGCAGCAAAAATTGACCTTTGAAAAAAAGAGCGAACAATATACTCGTCTTTCAGCATGTCACATTACTCCCCTCAATATTGATATCTAAAGAACTGAACAACTATTATTTACAGTTCATGTAAATCATCAAAATTCAATACTTCATTTGTACGTTCATATTCCACTGCATATTCTAAGATCATAAAGTTTTTTTCAACGATATCTTCCATCGAAATTTTACTTTGTGATGACCAGGTCAATGAGGCATAGTATACATTGCTATGATCATATGAGACAATTCCTTCAAGAACTCTATCTGTAAACTCAAGTGCCTCCATGCCATCTATAGCTTCAAGGACAATACATGCAATTTTGTTATCAAAAACAGCAAAAGAGTCTGTTTCCCTTATTGCAGGGATACATGATTTGTTAAAACCTTTTTCACTGTAGATTAAAAGCAAAGAAAAAGGAAATTCATATTTGATCCAGCGATACCAGTTTGGCTTTGTGAAATCTAATATATTTTCTTTCTCATTGAAGAGCAGGTCGTATATTTTTCGGTTGGTATATTTCATCAGTTGTCCTTATTACCTAGTTTGTAGATATTTTTTTCTGAAATCCTTCTTTCCTGTGATGGGAAAAACTGCTCAGCCAATAAAAAAAGAGCGGTATGACAAAGAGATTGACCACGATAGCAAAAAAGAGTCCGCCCATGATGGCGATCGCCATGTCTTGAATGATCTGTGTACCGCTTCCTATTGCCAGTGCAATGGGCAACAGGGCGAAGGCATTTGAGAACATGGTCATCAGTACAGGACGAATCCTTACAGCAATGGCATCGACGATGCGTTTTTTCTCGTCGGTATCACCGGCTATATTCATATGATAGAAATCATAAATGAGGACATTGTTGTTGATGACGATACTAAGCACTATCAGCATACCCATGAAAGCGGTGATATCCAGAGGTTTTCCAGTGAGTTTCAGTGCCAAGAAAACACCTGTTAATGTCACCAAAAGTGCTATGAGTATAGAAAAAGAGGTGCGAATGGAACTGAAGTTCAAAAGCAATCCTGTAAAAATGATAATGATCGCAAATAAAATAACATACCCCATCTCTTTAAATGATTGCTGCTGTTCTTTGTAAAAGCCGCTGATATCGCTAGTGATATCTTTTGGTAGTTTGGCAGAAACAAGGGTTTCTTTAATGTGTCCAACTACGGCTGACATGTCATTGCCCATAAATCGGATACCCAGGATGCAAACCGGAGAGAGGTTGTAGTGTGTGATCTCAGCTACTTTATTTTTATAGGTGATCGTGGCAACATAATTCAAAGGTATGTTTTTGCCCAGTTTAGGTGAAAATACAAGCAACTCTTTTTGTAGATAGGCAATAGGATCAACCCTTGGACGACTCATGAGAACACGAATATTGATAAGCTTCTCCCCTTGTGCCACAGAAGCCACGACACTGCCATAATACATAGCCCTGATCTGTGTTGCCAGTGTCTGCTCATTAATACCATATAATGCGAGGGCATTATCTTTAAGGCGTACATTAATGGCAGGCGAGGCATAGGAAGTAAGAACATTTACTTCTTCTACATCTTTGATAGGTTTCAGCTTCTCTTTAAGACGGTATCCCTGCTGTATCAGCTCATCAGGATTGGGACCGAAAAGATGTACCGATATAGGCGCATCCGCTCCCATGATGTCTCCAAGTCTGTCTTCAAGGACTTGCGAAAGTCCCAGTTCTTCCAGGTTGGGTACGGTATGCTCTATTTCATGACGCAGTTGTTCGATGACTTCAAAGGAACTTCTACTGCGCTTTTTTTTGAGTGTCACCAAAAAATCTCCCTGATTTGGCTGTGTGGAGACTTGCCCCAGAGAGGTTCCGATACGGAGTGTCCATCCTTTGACCTCAGGCGTATTATCGAGTATTTTGCCCACAGTCATAAACTCATCTTTGCTCTGCCCCAGTGAAGTGCCTGGAGGCAGTACCATGTCCACAACAACATTTCCTTCATCCCATTTGGGAAGGAAAGTAGAGGGAATAGTTTTGTAAAGAAAAAAGCTCAATACGAAGGCAGAGATGAGGATAGGTACGGATATCCAGGCATGGTTCATCATCTTTGTCAAAAAGCGTTTGTATCGTTCTACTATAGGCTCCATAAAGTCTTTTTTTGTTTTTGGTTCATTGGGAAGTGCGACAAAAGCAATGATGGGAGTGAGGAAAATAGCGATCACCTGAGAGATCACATAAGTGATCACCAGCACAAAAGCCAGCTGTTTAAAAAAGAGTCCTACCACACCGCTCACCAGCAACAGCGGTACAAATATCAATGTAGCAAGCAGTGTTGCCACTGCCATGATAGGCAAAATCTCTTTCGCACCGCGGATCACGGCATCCTGTTTAGAAACGCCTTTTTTAAAGTGCCTTTCAATGTTTTCAATCACAATGATCATCTGATCTATCAAACCGCCAAGTGCCGCAGCCATTCCTCCCAGTGAAAAGATATTGAAATCAATACCTCCAAGCTTCATCCCCACCATAGTAATAAGAAATGTAACAGGGATAACAAGCAAGGAAACAAGTGAAAGTTTGACTTGTCTCAAAAAGAAAAACACTACCAAAACAGCGATGATCCCACCGAGTATGATAGCATCCCTTACACTGTTGACCGCCTCTTTGATAAAATCGGTACCATCATAGTAATTGACGATCTTGATATCTTCTTTTTGAAGTGCAGGTGCCAGTTCTTTTAATTTTTCATCAAACTTTTTTGCGACATCGATGGCATTGGCATTGGGCTGTCTTAAAAGATTGAAAACAACAGCATTTTTAAATCCTGTGGCGGCACTGGTGGCTTTGATGGGATTTGACCTCTCTACAAGTAAAGCAATATCACTCAGCTTTACCGATTTCTGATTTGACAGTGCAATATCAAGACCGAGTAACTTCGAGGCATCTTCACTTTTTTGATAAAGAGAGAGGACATACTGCTTATGATAATCTTCTATAAGCCCCATAAATTCTATGATATTCTGAGCTTTTAACTGCTCTATGATCGTTTGCATATCCAATCCGTATGCTCTTACCTTTTTCGCATCAAGTAGTAATTTGTATTCACTCCATGCCGGTGCTTTAATTTGTATATCATAGACTCCAGGTATAGAGAGCAGTACCGGTTTGAGCTCATAGTAAAGTTTCTCTGTCAATTTTGCACGTGATAATGAATTGGAACCGATAGCATAGATAGAGACAGGGTAGATACTCGGTGTCGCCTGACGTATGGTTATGGAGGCAGAAGCAGGAATACGGTTTTTGATATCTGCTATACGGGCCTGAACCAGTTGGTATGCAAGATAAGGGTCGATATTCCAGTTGAAATAGAGACTGATATCGGTAGAACCGATAGAGGTAGAAGAGACTATTTTCTCTACATCCTGAACAGTTTTAAGTGCTTCTTCACTGGGCTTGGTCACAGAAAAAAGCATCTGTTTTATAGGTGCATAGCCGTTTTCAATATTGACTTCTATACGAGGGAAAAAGACATTTGGAAAAACACCTTTGGGGATGGAAAAAGAGAGTTTATAGCCGACAGCAGCCAGTAAAAAAACCACGATAAATATTGCTAATTTATTCTTCAGGATATAGAGAAAAAAGCCTTTCTGCTCTTTCATTTCATGACCTCTACAATAGCTCCATCATGAAGCATGTAGGCATTTTTTAAAGCAATGTGATCATCAGCCTGCAAATGATCTGTGACCAAAACTTTATCGATCATATCTTTTTCTACGGTGACAAAGTGAAGTGTGGCATTGTTCTTTTTTATGAGAAATACAGCCGGACGATTCTGTACCAAAACAATAGAGTCTTTGGGAATGATCCAGCCTTTTGTCTGTGCAGTTTGTATTTGGGCTTCTATATGTAGACCAACGGGCAAAGCTTGAGAAGGTAGGGCTATCACATCGAGCAGATTGTCACTGCTTTGGGGAAGTATGGCTATGATTTTGGCATTGGCAATGATACCCTGCTCATTTATGTTGACTTTTTGCCCAATATACAACTCTTTGGCAAAGAGTGGAGAGACAAAAAGGCGTATCTGTACATGTGCATCTATTATCTTGCAAAGTGTTTGTCCGTAGGCAACATAGCTCCCGTCAGGAAGAAGTGAATCTATATATCCGGCTACCGGTGCTTTTACAATGGAAGAACTGTCTTGAAGTACTAATTTATCCAATTTTGTTTTAGCCTGATTGAGGGCAATGTTTGTTTCTTCCAGAAGATTTTGCTGATCCAAAAGCTGATTTTTAGAGAGGATACCGAGTTTCATCATCTCTTTAGCATTTTGAAGTTTACTTTTTTTAGCCAATACCTGTTTGTGTAAAAGTTTGATAGTTGATTTTTGCATTGTTATGGCATTTCTTCTTTGAGGGTTACTGACTGTTGCGATCACATCATTTTGTTTAACCAATTGACCATTAAAACTTTTTACATTCAAAAGACCTTCTGACAATGTGTTGATGCTAATCTTTTGATGGGGCTCTGTGATACCGGTCACAGTTTGACTCATGAGCATATTTGCAATTTTTGGGGAGACAACACTGACTTTAACATGTCGTTCCTGTTTGGGAACCTGAAGTGCTTTAGCTGTTTCTTCATCATTATCTTCAAAGAAAGAGAAAAGAGAAGAACTGAAAAGGAGTAAAAGGCTGAAGATCATGAAAGATTGTTTATTCATAAATCATTCCTCTCGTAAGCGTATTTAGAATCACAGCATTCTGTATCATTATGTATTTGGCATTGATCTGTGCCTCATGTGTGCTGAGTCCCTCTTTTATCGTTTGCAGGTAAGTGTTGAGATCGACATAGTGTTTCAGGTAAGCCGTTCTCATATTTTTCAATGTAATAGTCGTGTCTTTGAGGGTTTTATTGAGTGAGGCAAATAATCTTTTGGCTGTTTGATATTGGGTTTTCCATGCAATGTATTGTGCTTTTCTTTCTATCTCCAATGCTTTTTTTTGACTTTTTATTCTCAGGGCAGTTACTTTTTGTCTCTCCATATCATGCGTCATTCCTCCGTCAAAGTGCATACTCAAACCCATATTCAGGGTATAGTTGTCACCATAGTTGGTAGGATCATTGTTAAATTGCTGATTGGCACCAATGATGGCATCTGGCATCCAGCTTTGTTCGATCTGTTTTATTTTCTGTGATGATTGTTTTGCTCTGTTGTCATTGATTTTAAGTTGAGGACTGTTGGCAAGAAAACGATGAAGATTGCTGTGTATTGTGGGAGAAGAGAGCTGGGGAATAGCATGATGAGGACTGTAAAGTTTTAGTTGGGCCTTCATCATGGTAACGACTTGTTTCTCCTGATCTCTTTGTACTTCTATCAATGCCATAATGTTTTCAAGCCTATTGAGTTCAAGCATGGGCATAGTACCTGCTTTAACAGCCGATCTCACTGCTTCAAGCAATGTATATTGTCTTTGGTACAGCTCTTGGTAGAGTTGCAGTTTTTCTTCGCTGCTTCTGTAAGCTGTGATCATACTGACCAAAGAGAGGAAGAGTTTCTCTTTTTGTACCTGTAGCAAGAGACTGTCTTCTTTCATTTTAAGCTGTATAAGATGAATATCTTCAACACTTTTCCCAAAAATATCGATGGTATCTGTAATGCCTATATCGGTATTGTTGAAGTGATGTGCCAAAAGCTTTGCATTGGTTGCACCATACATAATGCCGGCATCAAGATTGAGATACCGTTGTTTCTTTTTTGCTTCGATGCTTAGTGTTCTTGACTTTTGTTGCAGTGTATAAATGTTTTGGTAAGAAAGTGTTTTTAGTGCCTCTTTGTAGAAGGGTATTATGTTGTCAGCACTTGCTATGGTTAAAAATATAGCGGCTAAGAGAAAAAGTTTCTTTATCATTTTTGTTTCTTATGTTGTTCGTAATACTCTTCACTCTCTTCTTCCATACGTATAGAAGGTCTATGATTGTAACGATGATCTTCTTTCGCTTCTTCCTGATAGCTTACTTGTTTAAGAGATTGATGGGATGAACAAGCTGATAAAAATAGTAATATAGACAATCCCCAGAGAGAAGTGATCTTTTTCATATAAATGATCCTTACGAGTTTTACTTTATTGTACATGGTGTAAATGAAACAAAAATGAAAAACCTATGACTAATCATGGAGAATGTCTTCTTTTGGTTTATACGTGTCTGTTTTTATTTCAAAAATACCTAATAAAGAATGAAAAAGATTATCTTGCGAATATTTTTTATCTTTCCGGTTTTTTATATGGTCTATATTGACTTCCTTCTTCATATTCTTGCCAAACCATAGTAAGGAAGCAATATGTGTTTGGGTATCAGGAGCCATAAAGTAAGGCAATCCATGGAGGTACACACCGTTCTCTCCCAAACTCTCGCCATGATCACTCATGTAGATCATGGCTGTATTATGTGAATTGTCATATTTTTTTAACAAGTTGATTACCTTTGATAAAAAATAGTCTGTATACAAAATGGCATTATCATATGCATTGGTTATCTCTTCTTTGCTGCATTCTCCCAACTCATTTGTTTTACATACCGGAGTAAATCTTTCAAATTGTTTTGGGTACCTTTTATAATATGCCGGACCATGATTCCCCATTTGATGCAGTATGATCAAAATATCCTTTCCTTTATGTTTTGTAATATATTGATCAAGTCCTATCAGCATCCCTTCATCTCGACATTCACCATTGTCACAGATACTATTGTTTTTGGGTATTTTATAGTCTTCGTAAGGGACTCTTAATGCTACCCCTTTACTGTCAGAATTATTATCTCGCCATAAAATATCTACTTCACCTGTATGATTCAATACATCTAAAACATTTTCAGTCGATATGCTTTTTTTGTAACTGTAATCAGCTTTGTCAAAAACGGAGAACATGCAGGGGACAGACTCTGCTGTACTGGTTCCGCATGAATACATATTGGGAAAATTGATGATATCTTCTTTTTTCAGTAGAGGATTGGTCTCTTTTTGATATCCATTTAAAGAAAAATGATCAGCCCGGGCAGCTTCTCCTACAACCATAATGACCAATTCCTGACGCTTTTTATTGCTGTCAGTTTCTATGATCTTCGCATCTGTACCAATAGGTTCTACAATAACCGGACCTCTGTTGAATGATTGATGCATATATGCACCTATGCTGTATGCCCAATATGTCGGATTTGTAGAGTATCTAAGTGGTTTATGCTCTCTAAAAAAAGAGGTATAGTGCTTACTGAATAAAAATATGCACACAATAACAAGCAGTAATGAAATAACTACTATTTTAATTTTAGACCATATTTCATTTTTAAACCCCTTGTATTGTATGTTTGATTTATAGACAATATAGGAGGGCACTACACCAAGAAATAAAAAGTATAAAACTTGTTTAACATTTAACAGATCCATGGATTCATTTAGATTTGTTTGAATGATATTTCGTATCATTTCATCATTTATAACCACATGATAGCTGTTCATAAAGTAGTTTGTAAGTGACGATATGAGCAAAACAATAATGATGATCGGCTTTGTAGTATATTTGGAACTCATTAGTGTCAATAGGAAAATTATCAATGATGTCAATACGACAACCAGGGACAATAAAAATCCGATATTGCCTAAACCAAGAGGGTAAACATTTAATGTTTTGCTAAAAAATGTATAGTTGTCAAAGAAGACTAAAAATATACTTGCGTATACAATAAGTCTCTGCTGAGATAAATATTTAATTTTATATCCTTTGTAAAAAGATCATTTATCCGCATTATCTATTTTTAAAATGAAACAAAAATGAAAGAGTGTTGTGGGTATAAGAAGAGTGTTGTGGGTATAAGAAGAGAGTTGTGGTAAATGTTTGACAGATGTATACGGCTATAAAATCACTTCTATAGTCGTACCAATGTTAAGTTCAGACTTGATGTGCAGTTCACCATTGTGAAGTTCAACACTATTCTTGACAATAGAAAGCCCCAGCCCAAACCCTTCTATCTCTTTATTGCGTGATTCATCTACTCTATAAAAACGGTCTGTGATTTTCGACAAATTCTTTTTGGATATACCCATGCCTTCATCCTGAACAATAAAATAGATATTCTTCTCTTCCTGCCAAAGTGATATATAAATCTTTTTCCCTGGGGATGTATATTTGACAGCATTGTCTATAAGATTTGAAAAAATAGCATTGATCAATTCAGGGCTTGCATTTTTTGTTGCTTTTTCAAACCTGATGATTTCCAGATCAATGTTCTTTGCCAGAGCTTTGGGAAGATACTGATCAACGGTTCCCAGTAAAATAGAATTTAAGTCGCAGGGAACAAAACTTTGCACTATATTTTCTTTTGAATATTTACTGAGTTGGAGTAACTCTTCTACAATTTTTTGGATCTTGTGTGATTCGGACTGTATCATGTCCAAACTCTCTTTATAGTAAGTTCTGTCCCGATCTTTTTTGAGAGCCAATTCAATTTTTCCATTGATCACTGTTAGTGGTGTTTTCAGTTCATGCGATACATCACTGTTGAACCTGTCCAGTTTTTCGACACCGTCCTTCAATCTGTCAACCATGGTGTTAAAAGTGTGTATCAGGTCCCGAATCTCGTCTTCAGATTCGGTAAGCGGTATTTTATCTTGAAAATTGTGAATTGAGATATCTTTTGCCACGGTACTGATGTTCTGTATGGGCTTTAAAATCTTATTGATCATTTTATTGGCCAGAAAGAGGAAAAGTAAAAAGAGTATGGACTCCAGAACTATAATAATAGTAATAATATTTTCAAACCCTTCATCAATATCATCTTTAAAGACTGCGATGGCACCGTCAAAAGGTTTTTTGAATTTTAACACATAAAGTGCTGTTTGGCTCTCTTTTCTCTCTAAAGTAGAAAATGGTTTTTTTTTATGGATTATTTTTTCAATACCCTTAAAGTCAAATTCTTTTGTTTTATATGTAATTTGACTGTTTTTTACAATTGCAAAAGGAAACTTGGAATGTATGTCGCTAAACTTTGTGGTACTTAAATGCTCTTTGATGTAAAAAGACTGGGCATAAAGACCATTTTTTGTCGTCTCAAGCATACTCTGGTTTAAAAAATAATAAAATATAAACCCAAAGGCGACGAGCATAAAAAAGGAGATAGCGCCAAAAGATAACAGGACTTTTGTTTTTAAACTTTTATGCTTCAATTTTATAACCCAACCCTTTAAAATTTTTAATGAAATCCTTACCCAGTTTTTTTCGTATATGGTAAATAGTCACCTGGATAACATTGCTTTGCTTGAAATCTTCATTTGTCCATAACTGTTCTTCTATCATAAACTTTGAGACATACGAATTTTTTTGCTTTACAAGAAACATCAGAAGCTCATACTCTTTTGCAGTCAGAGGAACTGTTTCATCGTCCTTTTTGACGATCTTCTCATTGATGTCGATGCTAATGTCTTTTATTGCAATGGTATTATTCCCGCTTGAAACCACTCTTCGGTAGAGTGCTTCCACTCTGGCTTGTAACTCTTCAAGACTGAATGGTTTGGCAAGGTAATCATCTGCACCACTGTTGAGTCCCGTAACCTTGTCTGCTATCTCACCTTTTGCTGTCAGCATAAGAACAGGCGTATTGATGTCCTGCTTTCTTAAAGAGTGTAAAACATCCAGCCCACTCATTTTTGGCAGCATCCAGTCAAGAATAATCATATCATAATGGTTCATTGTTGCCAAATATTCGCCATCTTCGCCATCTTTGGCAACATCAACAATATGATTTTCCTCAACAAAGGCACTTTGCAGAAGCGAGAGGATATTTTTATCATCCTCTACGATCAAGATTTTCATCAGTCCTCTTTCTCTTTTTCATTGTCGTCTTCATCTTCATGGTCTGGTCTATCCACACTTGAAGTTAAGACCTGAGCGGTTCCGGCATCTACTACTATATCTAAAGTTTTGCCATTATTCTGGAAAACTTCAGCTTCATAAATCAGGTTGCCCTCTTCGTTTTCAAGTTCAACCTTTATGATTTTACCTGGAAATTTTGCTTCAATAGTATCAATAACCTCATTCATACCAACCTTTGCAGCTTTCATTTCTTCAGCTTCACTGGCTGTTTCACTAATCTGTACAGAACTTTTTATCTCTATATCTTTACCCTGGTCATCTTTGGTCTCAATGTCCCCAGCCATAGCAATACCACTTACTAAACTTAATGCAAGAAAACTTTTTACGATATATGATTGTTTCATATGTGATCCTTTAATTTTTATTTATCAACCAATTACTTGATCGATAAAATAAGTATAGGAGTCTGAGATGAAACAAAAATGAATAAGGTTTATTTTTTATCTCCAAAATAAGGTCTGGAATAGGGCTGAACATACCCTTGTGTATCATAATCATATCCAAATGGAATATAGGTATAGGGAAGCTGATAGTAGTTGAGGATCTTGCTTGTCTTTTCCCAGCCTATGGCTTTTAAGACTTCTGATGAGTTTATACCAATTCCCACATAGGTAACACGCTCTTTAGATGCATAGTTTTCTTCTTCTGAATAACCTCTTGTATAATAACCAACCTGAAGTTCAAGATACTTCATGGGAGTATCTTCCATACTTTCAAATCCACTGAATTTCAATGCCATTAAATATTTCATTGAATTGTATTGCGTAAAAAAGTCAACATTGGAATTGAAGTCAGGTATGTATTCCAGACGAAAATCAAGTTTTGATTTTACTGCCGGATATTTTTCCCGGACATAATAGAATGCCGCACCCACAGTATTCATGACCAGATCTTCATAGGAAAATCCCTGTGATGCACTGAACGAATCACCAACCTCCATCAGTGCCTGGAATGTCCAGGATGTAAGAGGGCCGTATAGCAGTGCCTCATCTTCACTCATGCCCCAGTACTCATAAAGAGAGGAAAACCCCAGTGACCACAGATAGGTAGAATACATATGCCCGAATTTGTCTGCACCGCCATACTTTGTGTCTTCCCCAAACCACCCTTCGTTTTTAACAACAGGTTTGATGGTAAAGTAATCCCAAAAAGCCGTACCCCATGCTGCAACAAGACCGGCACCGATCAGGTTTGTGTAGAGTACCCTCGTTTTCAGTTCTTCATCGGTCAGCGGCTTTTCCGGTTTACCCATTGCTATTTCAAAATAGGTTCTTTCCTGGGTTCCTATTGTGTTTGCTACCGTATCTTCCGCATCTTGTGTATACGTTAAATTTTCACCGCCTATTAAATTCATTGATAGTACAGGGATCAGCATAAGTTTTTTCATTTATATCATCCTTCTAAAAAATACCGAAAGCATATGAAATGAAAATGAAACAAAAATGAAAAACTATACTTTACCACTTGTAATTAAACTGTATACCTTTATAGTCAGCACCAACTTCAGGTGTAATGTCAAGGTTTTTATACGGGCTGGTGAAGAACCAGCTTGATGCCGTACCTATGAGTGCCCCGGCAATGACATCACGTGTATAGTGTTTATTGGAATGTACTCTGCTGTATCCGGTGTAGATGGCACCAAGATAAGGAAGGATGGCATATTCAAATCCATATCTTTTGTGTATAAAAGCAGCTCCGGAGAATGCACTTGAAGTATGACCGGAAGGGAAAGAATCAGTATTGTCACTGTCCGGCCTCTTTTCTCGTACGGTGTATTTCAACGCATAGGTTGCCGCAAGCGTCGTCCCGTATGATTTGTAAAACTGGTATTGCCCTTCTTCATCATCAAGATAAAGTGTCGCTCCATAAGCACCAACGGGTATAGCTACCGATAATATATCTCCTATCTTTTCAGTATTGCTTTTGGCATACATTGGATTTGAAAGTATCAATATTGCTAATACTATAAATATTTTTTTCACCGTATCCTCCAGATTTTTCATTGTAGTATTTTATGGTATGAAAATGAAACAAAAATGAAAAGAACTTTTCATATTGATTTCATTTATAGTGTTTCAATTAAATTCTAAAATACTAATGTGTATTTTGCTATAATAAAAATTATAGATAAAGGACTCCTATGACAGCTGTTATACAGATAGACGAGCAGTACACCTTGCAGTTTCAAGAGTTCGTGAAAACTCTCCCCGAGAAAGCTGTAAAGCTCACTTTGATAAAAAACAATCTCGATGAAGAAATTTTAAAAAGAATAAATGACATAAAAAGTGCCAAAGTAAAAACGAAACCTCTTAGCGATTTGTCTTGGTTAAGAGAGAGATATGTTCAGTCTTGAAACGACTCCTCGTTTCGATGATGAGCTTCTTGTCATCTTGGACTTTATAGCGTTAGATAATCCCAATAGAGCTTTAGAATTCTATGATACTTTGATGATAAAACTCAACAACATCCCCCAAAACCCCTTTATGTATCGTAAAAGAGAAAATATGGACAATACAAGAGAACTGATATATAAGGGCTATACTATTCCTATATATATTGATGAAGAAAAAAAGAAGTTATTCATTTTAGGGATATTTAATCAAAATCTTTGGGAATAGTTTATTAGTTTACATAAAACGGAAATTGAATGTGCAGAAAAGAAAATAGTACTGTGATCAACAAAAACATCATAGCTTTAGGCTTCGTAAGTTTTTTCACCGATATGGCAAGCAGTATGGTTACTTCCATACTTCCTTTGTTCATTGTTTATACGCTGCATGAAGGCGTCGATAAGCTGGGTTTTATTGTGGCTATTGCTACTTTTATCTCTTATGCTTTCAGAGTACTATTTGGTTATTTGAGTGACAGGTATCAGGTGGTCAAGCCCTTTGTGGTAACGGGATATTTTATCTCTGCTGTGACCAAGCCACTCCTTTATGTGAGTGGTTCCTGGCAGAGTGTGGCGGCTTTTCGGGGAGTGGAGAGGGTAGGTAAAGCGGTTCGCTCTGCTACCAAAGACTCGCTTATTTCTGCTTACAGTGACGGAAAAAGTGGTAAAACATTCGGTTTTCATAAAACTATGGACATTGCCGGAGAATTGACGGGGAGTCTCATTGTATTTGGATTGCTTTTTTATTTGGGTGAGGGTGAGGCACTCTTTAGAAACATCTTTGCATTCACCATTATACCGGGGCTCATCGCTGTCGTGATCGTTCTGTTCTTTGTCAAAGATGCACCCTATAAAACCAAAACAAACGAATTTGACTTGAAAAAAGATTATGGAATACTGCCGCTCTTATTTGTCTATTTCGGCTTTATCTTTTTTATGTTCAATGACTCCTTTTTTCTCATCAAAGCCAAAGAAGCAGGCATTGCTACAGCGTATATACCTTTGCTAGTTGTCCTGTTGAATCTTACACAAACGCTGCTAAGTTACTTTCTTGGGGTCAAGATAGACGAGATAGGTGCCAAAAAAATACTCACCCTTTCTTTTGTTTTCGGGCTTTTGGCAACGGCATCTTTGTACTATGATCTGATTGTCATGGGCTTTGTATTCCTGGGTGTTTTCATCGTGGGAAGTTTAAATGCATTGCGTGCCTACATCTCTGACCATGCCCATAACAAAGGCACTGTGTACGGCATACTCTACGGTGGTGTAGCACTTTTTGCTGCATTGGGTGCCTTGGTCACAGGATTGATCTGGAAACATTTTGATGCACAAAGTGCCATACTCTTTTCGTTGTCAGGGATGAGTCTGGTGTTTATAGTATATTTGATTCTCTTAGTGAAAAAGGAGAAACGTGTTTAAAAAATTAACAAAAATATACGAGATGTAAAAAGTGGAAAGATTAAAGAGTATAATAAATTATGAAAATTTTAATTGTAGAAGACGATGCACATATTCTTTCTTTTTTAACAAGAGGATTCACTGAAGACGGGCATCTTGTTGAGAGCAGTATGGATGGGGAAGAGGGCGAGTATATGGCAGGTACGAATGCTTATGACATCATTATACTCGACTGGATGCTCCCCGGAAAAAATGGGCTTGAGATCTTACAGAGTTTACGCAAAAAGAAGATAAAAACACCGGTCATCATGCTCACGGCAAAGGGTGAAACAGAAGATAAAGTTGCTGCTCTGACAGCGGGTGCAGATGACCATCTATCTAAACCTTTTGCCTATGAAGAGCTGCTGGCAAGAGTAGGCGCACTCTACAGAAGAAGTGCTATGGAGGGCAGCAATACCGTCAGCATTCAAAATATCACGCTTGATCTTGATGCAAAAACCGTACAAAAAGAGGGTGAGACAATTACGTTAAGCCAAAAAGAATTCGAACTTCTGCTCTTTCTTGTCAAACATAAAAACCATATGGTTACCAATGCTATGATCGAAGAGCAGCTCTGGAGCAGCGATGCAGCCATCAACAGTAATGTGATACAGGTAACGATCTACCATTTGAGAAAAAAAATAGGCAAGGATCTGATCAAAAGTTTTAGGGGACTGGGATACAAGATTGAAAGTTAATAGCTTAAAGAGAAAGGTGCTGTTTTGGTTTGGTGGTGTGAGTGCCATACTCCTGGTGCTTTTTGGTTTTGCATTTTACTATGTACTTGACCAAAGTATTACATTGAAAATTCAAAGCCAACTTTATAAACAGTCCATTCAGATAGAAGATAAACTGACAGCAGGAGACTCTTTGGATCAACTCTTGCAAAAAGACTTGATGCAAAATTATGAAGCAGCCGTATTCAAAGAGGGAAAACTTGTCAGAAAAAGTAGAAACTTTCATCTTGATAACCCAGAACCCCTTGAACGCTACAATGACCGGTTTGTCATGTTCAAGACCGAGCAATACCTTAAAGGTGTCTATGTACTGACGCTCACCGAACCTTTCAACGGAAAACTCATCGTAACCACCCATGAGATCAATAATACGATCGAAGATGTTGTAGATACCCTGTTGACGCTTATACCTGTACTGCTTTTAACATTATTGTTTCTGGGAAGCAGGTTGATTGACAAGGTTTTGGTACCTGTCAAACGCATTACCCAGACAGCCAATGAGATCAGTGTCAATAACTTTTCAGGCACCATTCCGCTTCCCGATAAAGAAGATGAGATCAAAGCCCTGGTTGAGGCATTTAATAATATGATCATCAGGCTAAAAGAGGGGGTAGCCAATCTAAACCGCTTTAACAGTGATGTCTCGCATGAGCTGAGAACACCGCTGACCGTCATCAAAGGTGAAATAGAAATTACCCTTCGAAAACTGCGTGAACCCGATGCGTACATTGAAAGCATGCAGACCATTGCCTATGAAGCAGGACAAATAGAACATGTGGTAGAGAATCTGTTGCTGCTGACCAAATATAGTAAAGAGAACATTGCACAGACATTTGAACTCTGCCATTTGGATGCCATGGTACTCAATACACTTGAAAAATATGATATGACGCTCAAAGAAAAACAGCTGAATCTTACTATAGAAAAATTGGAACCGATCGTGACAGAAGCAAACCCTGTACTTTTATCTATGATCTTTTCAAATCTCATAGACAATGCCATTAAATATACGCCAAAACATAAATCTATTACAATTTCACTTTATAAAGATGAAAAAATACATTTTATTATTGAAGACGAAGGTATGGGCATTTCCAAAGAAAAACTGTCAAAAATTACCGATAGATTTTACAGAGTTGATGAATCAAGAAATAAAAAGATCAAAGGCTTTGGACTGGGACTTTCTATTGTTAAAAAAAGTGTGGAGTTGCATAACGGAGAGATGAATATAAGATCAGCATTGGATAGAGGCACTATAGTTCATGTTGTTTTAATGTAGAGACTATTTTAAAACAGTCCGTCTATCATTTTTAGCATACCTTATAAAATATATAAATTTATAAGGTTTTCGTTTTTAAAGAACTCCCATTATGTTAACCGGCAATCCCGTCCTGGACGGACGTTTAAGTTTAAACCCATTTTACTCAACCTTAAACGGAATGTTTAAAGCCCTTGTTTGCGGGCTCTATTCGTTTAAGATTAGGCTTTAAGGATAGAAAACTTAAAAGATATTTTATTTTTCTTCACATTAAATATAGTACATACGATAATGACCTGAAAATGTTAAATGCTTTGTCTTGATGATGTAATAGGATTTTGAAGTGGTACACCCTACAGGATTCGAACCTGTGACCTTCGGTACCGCAAACCGATGCTCTATCCAGCTGAGCTAAGAGTGCACATTTTAAAATGTAGTAGCGATATTTAGAGCGAAATTATAACCAATTAAGCTTTATTTTTCAAGTAAGTGCATGGGGCCGAAGAGTTTTAAGGCATTTTCATTGTGAATGAAGGTGTGGTTGTAGGGGTGTTCTACTTCGATTGTTTCAAACTTTTCCAGGTCCAGTTTCTTTTTTAATGCTTTGGCATGGGTGCCGAAAAGTATGAGTTTCGGGGCATCTTCTTCTAAGGAGTTGAGCAGACTCTCTATGAAAGGATGCCAGGCTTTGACATGTTTTCCTGAAGACTTTTTGTCGGTAAAAATGAGTGCCGTGTTGAGTAGCAGTACCCCGTTCTTTTCAAAATTAATACGCAATTCCTGAATAGAGTTGATCAACGCTGTTTTGTCGACTTTGGCGATGGCTTCCTGTGAGGTATTGTCTTCATTCAGGTCTCCCCTGGCGACAAGTGCCATTTTTACAAAATTACGCAGGGAAGTCGCGCGGTTCACCTCTTTACTCAAACCTGTGTCTGAAAAGAGTGTTTCTACTTTTTCATCTATGAAGGCATAGCCCCCTGCACTCTCTTGACGCGGGTAAGGATCCTGTCCGAACAGTATGTATTTTACTTTGTGACGGGGAAGTGTTTTGAAGGCATTGAAGTACTTGGAAGCCGAAGGGAAATAGCCGCTGTCTTTTTCTAAAAAATGACGGTATTCTTGTGGCATACTGTCATAGGCAGTTTGAAGTATGCTCTGCCACTCCTGCATTAACTGTGTTTCTCTTTTTTGATTTTGTCAAACTTGATGATAAGGTCAAGTTTATTGAGGGCGATCCCCATCTGTTCAGCAATGGCTTCGCGACTTTCTCCTGCTTCGAGCAGTTTCATAATCTCGTCAGCGGCATAATGCTGTTCTGCAGGTTCATCTTTAACCGTAGTAGGCTCTTCCACTACTTCCGGAAGTGCTTCCTCCTGCTCTGAAAGTTTTACTTTCAATGCTTTGATCTCTTTTTTAAGTGCACTGTTCTTGAACAGCAGCACAATGAGCCAGAGCAGTACCAGAAGAAACAGGGCAAAAAATATTTGTAAATAGATCATAAGACCTCCAAAATAATGAGAAAGATAAAGACAAAACCTAAATAGCCGTTAACGGTAAAGAAGGCTTTGTCAATTTTTGTAAAGTCTTTGTTGACAAGGTAGTGCTCATAGGCAAGCATAACAGCTGCAAAAAGAACAGAAAGCTGCGCCCAGAGCCCTAAACCGGCATCGGCCACAAACCAGCCCCAGAAGGCTACAGCCAATACATGAAAAACCTTGGCAATATGCATCGTATTTTTGGCACCGAATCGGGAAGGGATGGAGTGCAGACCGTTGGCTTTGTCAAACTCAAGATCCTGCAGGGAATAGAGCAGGTCAAAACCTGCAACCCAAAACATGACCCCCAAAGCCAAATAGACAGACCAGGACGTGATTTCACCAGAAACAGCAACAACACCGGCAATAGGTGCAAGACCCAGAGAAACACCCAGTATGAGGTGTGCAGCAGCCGAGAAACGTTTAAAAAGTGTGTAGGCTGCCAGGACCATCAGGATAGGGATGGACAATTTAAATGCCAGGTCATTGACAAAGTAGGCAACAGCAATAAAGAGTAAAGCATTGATGACAATAAAGGCTATCATCTGTGCATTGGAAACCCTGCCGTCAACAGAAGGTCTCCCTTTGGTTCTCGGGTTGAGAATGTCAATGTCTCTGTCAAGGTAACGGTTGACACCCATGGCAAAGTTACGTGCGGTGACAGCTGCCAGGGTACCAAGAAAGAGTAAGCGCCAGCCAAACCAGCCCGAACCGCTGTCAAGGTAAGAAGCAACGATCATGGCAATAAAAATAAAAGGCAGTGAAAACACCGAGTGTTTAAACATGACTAACTCTGAAAAATCAGAAAACAATTTTTTAAGCTTCAATAAAACTCCATTGTAAGGTGGTAACGTGGGGGTTCCACCGTTTAAAATATTAGGGATGACGAATTTTTAATGTGCTGTTCAAAGACCAGGCAATGACCAAGACCAAAGCACCAATGACATAGGCGTTCGACACAAGACCATAGGCAAAGAGCAGGTAAAGTAGCCAAAGCAAAATAGCACCGAGGGGTGTGGGGACACCGACAAAGTATTTTGCAGCTTCACCCTCTTCTGCATTAATGTTGAACTCGATCAGACGTCGTAAACCTGAGATAATATAAAGAATGAAAACAAAACCAAGAATAAGCTGTGCCATCCCCGAAGCTTGCT
>JALSUP010000143.1 GCA_027071315.1 Sulfurovum sp. | reverse complement strand
GCATCATCATTTGCAACAGATGGCATAATATATATACATAATATAAATGCAGCAGCAATCACTAATTTCATATATACCTTACCTTTTTTACTGTTAAGTATTGCAGACCATTAGACAATATTGTGTGGTTGTACCGAAACCAAAGAGTCCCTAATCTGTTCCCTGTAAATCTACTCCATCATCAAAACACTCTGTAAAAAGAGTGTTTCAAGCATCAAGCAGATGAAAATTATTTGAGTTTTTTACTCACGTTTTCAAAAGTTTGATCGGTCAAAGTATGAAGTTTAAGAATCTTCTTACCATTGAAATCAAATGCTTTCATATCAAGCATTTTGATGTTCTGGTCATCATAGGTTTTATAGTAGAAACGAAGGTTTTTTGTGTCTCGCACGATGGTTAACATGGTATAGTCAGAAAATATCTTACCTTCTTCTATCGTTCTTGCTGCACCCACAGGGATGTCAAAACTGTTGAGAATATGAAACATTTGCATCACACCACCCGTTGCTGTTTTAGCAGGGATCGTACTACCGGCAAATGCCGCTGCTCTTACAAATCTTGACGGTGGTGTAAAGTCACCTGGAAGACCCAACATACCTGCACCCTGTCCCAGTGGCTTCAGGGTCACACCAAGTACTTTTTTAGGGTCTGGTGTCGTCGCTCCAAGTGTGACATAGTTACGTAGGTTGGTCATATGCCAGTCAAATGTTGGTGAGTTGGTAATAACACCAATAGGGTTGTCGTATACCTTCAACTTACCGTCAATTGGTTCAAATACAATGCTTTTACCTGTGGCATCATACACGATAAAGTGGAAAGGCTGTACCTGTGGTGGAAAGCCTGGAGTCAAGACAGGGGAGAGTGCCACTTCATTGTTCTCAAGTGCTTTTTTAACATCATCTACATTATCGAACATAGAGAGTATCCACTGCACCATATCTGTTGTGGACATTGAGATAGACTGGTTTTCTTTGGTTGTTACTGTATATTTAGCATATCCGGGGAAGTAAAAATTCGCACATACCAGTCCCTTCTCATTCATTCCATCCACAATGACATCATAATCAGCAATGGTCATACCGACCGATGCATACTTAGCTGTCCATGTTTTTCCTTTTCCCATAGTTGTCATACCCGTAAACTTATAGCCACGTGGTACAAAGGCTGCACTGGTATCGATAAGTACACCAAACTCTACGGTTCTTCCGTTAATGGCCGCTTTATCCCCTGTTGTGATCTGACATCCCGTACAGGCAGATGCCGTACTGAGTCCAAGTGTTGTCACCGCAATGGCGATGAGTCCTAATGTTTGTTTTTTTATGTTCATTTTTGCTCCTGTATTTATTGGTATGAATAGTATATCTAAATAGAAAATATCAAGACTTTATGTATCAAGTTCTATTATCAAAACACTCTATAAAAAGAGTGTTTCAATCATAAAACTAGAAATTTGTTGAGATGTCATCAACCGCTTGTGATGACTTCAATTTAATTACTTTGACTTCGCCTTTAGCTGCATCAAGTGCTTTACGTACATCAATTTTACGAATAGACTGGTCCTGGTACGTTTTTACCGAATACGTTAAATTTTTCAAATCCATCACCGATGTCCACTGGGTAAAATCATAATGAATTTTATCTCCAACTTTCTCCTGTATAGAACCCAGAGGAATGTCAAAGGCATTCATAATGTGGAAAACCTGTGGCATGGTCTCTTTAGCAGTTGGAAGTTCAATCGCAGACTGGGAAAAAGCTACTGCACGTACAAATCTTGATGGTGGCGTGTAGTCTCCTGGTATACCAACAAGTCCTGAACCTTGTCCGAAACTTTTAATTTGTTTACCGGTCAAATCGATTTTAGGTACATTGATCGCCGATAGATTGACATAATTACTCAGGTTGATCATGTGCCAGTCAAAAGTAGGAGAGTTTGTCAAGACTCCCAGTGGATTATCATATATTTTCAAACTGTTGTTCAACGGTTCAATGACAATAGAAGCGCCACTCTCGTCAGTGATAAGAAAGTGACCAGGGAAAGTTGCCCCACCAATCTCTTTTTGTGGATTTTGCACAAGTATCACCTTGTTATAGTTTTTCTTAATTTCCTCTACACTTGAAAAGTTTCCAAGTATCCATGCAACATAATCTTCAGGTGCCATAGACTTTGAAGAAGTTTCAGCTTTTACTTTAGGGTATGCAGCATAACCAGGCAAATAAAGTGCACCAACATAGACACCTTTTTCATTCATACCATCTACAAGCATGTGTTTGCCCATAAAGTTAAGACCAACGACACCATACTTAGTTGTATACTTGATGCCGTTAGCTTCTTTTGGTAAAGAACTTACTAGCTCTGTCCCAGCAGGGACTATAACTGCATCAGGCTTAACGTCTAGGCCAAACTCCATAGTTCGCCCTACAACGACTCCTCCGTCTTTGGCTGTAAGATGTAATGCGGTACAGGCAGATGCTGTACTCATCCCTACTGTTGTGACCGCAATAGCGATCAGTCCTAGTGTTTGTTTTCTAATGTTCATTTTTTTCCTTTTTTTGAGTTTGATTAAAGACTACCAAATGGATTTTTGATAATAAAGTTAGCCTGTAACATAATGGTAGAATCATTACCAATATTATCGGGCGATATAAGCGTTTTCTGATACTCAGCCATGAGCATAACAGGCATGGGTCCGATCTTGATCATCTTACCGACTCCCAGGGCGATAGGCAATGTCAGCTTGTTGTCTTTCTTGGCATTCCAGTCATAGGTAATATGCGGAGAAGCACGTAACTGCCAGGCATCGGGCAGGTTTTTAATGATGAAGTACTGCATATCGGTATGATTGAGACTTTTGTCATGTGCCGCTTTAATGATAGGGTTCTCATTTGACTTTCCGTCATCTTTTATGCCCCACCAGTGTTGTACATGTGTTCCAATGGTCCAGTCTTTGTTTGCCCAAAGCAGCAAAGCCGTAGGCCCTGCCTGATACTGGTGAGATCCTAAAAGATCATTGTTCGATGTCGGGAAAATGAAAGTAGCTCCTACACCGTAAGACCATCCAATTTTATTGACCTTACCTACACCCACAGGTAAGATCAGGTCACCAAAATCTGAAGAGTCATCCAATCCAAGGTCAAAGCCATTAAAATTATAGCTACCGCCAATCTGTGCAGTCGGACCTTTAATATAGGTAACAACAGGACGAGCAAATGCCGTATATCCACCCTCAAGAGGGATAGGAAGCACCGGTTGGAAAAGTGTTGTATCGATGGTTGGACTGCCATCCAGGGCATCACCGCTGAGTTGTGTATGGTTATACTGAAACGAAAGGTTCCATATCTGTGCCAGAGGGTTCGCCAACTCTTGACTCAACTCCTCCATGCTTTTCTCTTCTGCTGCTGTTGTCACTGTTGTGGCAAGACCAAGTGCAAAAAGCGTCACTGCAACGGTTTGTTTTAATTGTTTCATCTTTCTTTTCCTTTTACTCTACATCAGTATTTAATTCTGTACGAATATCTTTCTGAGCTGTTTTAATGACTCTTGAAAGCATGATAGCATTTATCCCTTGCATAATCAACTCGACAGAGATAAAGAGACCAATGACCCAAAGTCCTGAAATAGGCCATTCTGCATAGATCATCATACCTAGAATAATACTGAGAATACCACTAAAAACCATCCATCCCCATGAAGAAATAAGATCTTTAACTCTGAAGCCCATAAAGATACGTGTTACCCCGATCATAATAAGGAAAGCTGCAATAAACAGGGTAAACCATGTGGCACTTCCTGCAGGGTACATAACCATAACAATACCGCCGGCAACATAGAGAAGTGAGATAATCAAACCCCAAAGTCTCCCCTTCCATTCCGGTGCAGAAAACGAATCTATAAGAAATACAACACCTGCAACGATGAATAAAATTCCAAAAATCATCATACTTGCCATTGTGACGGCGACACTCATAAAAGTACCAATAATACCCAATATAAGAGAGAGTATTCCAAAACCCATCAATCTTTTTCTGTTTTGCGTCACTGCACCTGCAACAACTTCTTTTAAATATTCTGTTTCTTTACTCAATTTATGTTCCTTTTTATTTTTGTGAAGTTTCACCCGATTATTACATTGTGAAATGATACAATCGGGTAAAACCTGAAGTGTTGGGGTTGGCTAAAAAAGCCTCACCTATATTACTATATTACTATGTACCAAGAATCTCTCTTATCTCTTTATCTATCACCTTTTTGTCGGCTTTAAGATCTTTTTTGACAAGTTTTTCACCAAACGATATGGCATCCTGGATTCTCTCTCCTACATCAGTGACAGCAACAACGATCAGACCGTATTCACCCTCATCAAGTGCTTCTCCGAGTTCTTTAAGGTCACTTCTGTTCATACCAGCAGTCACATGCCCAACCAAAGCACCTATAGCCGCACCTGCAACAGTTGTTCCTGCTACCAAGGCACCTGTAAGTGCAACCGCAGGGAAAAGTGCAGCCAAGAGACCTGCTGCAAGACCAACGCCTGCACCTGCAAAACCTTCCTGACGTGTTGGCTCCTCATGTTTCTTAACGATCTTTACTTTACCTTCTTCTGTCTTTTCAACGATCGCTGCATCAAAAGTATCCATAAATCCAAACTCACTATGCAGTGCTTTAACTGCTTCATAGTCTGACTTTGCTGAACTCTCATCTTTATATGTTGCTACAAATACTGATAAATCTACTAAATTACTCATCTTTTCTCCTTTTATTTCGCGTACTTAAATTCTGGCAATTGTTTCAGATCTTCTTTTTTAGCATCCGGAAGAACAATTTGCCCTTTGTCATTGGTTTCAAACAAAATAGCCGGAACAGCTATGTGTCTAGAACCCATACCAAGAAATCCACCTACAGAGATAACTGCAAAAGAAACCATGCTGTCACCACCGACAATAAGGTCATCTACCTTACCAATATTTTCACCCTCTTCATTATAAACTTTTGTACCAATGATTTTAGAAGCACGGTACCCTGTAGCAATAATATCTGTGGCAACAAGATCAACAGTTACTCCACCCACTACAGGTGTCGTAGTTGTTGCCTCTTCTGCATATGCACCTGACACTAAGATTGCAGCCAATGCTGCTATTGAGATCACTTTACTAAATTTCATTTTATTCCTTTATTATTCAAATAGGGTTACCATCTTCCCCCCCCTTTATGAAAGAGGGTCAAATGATGCATGAAGATACTTAAAATTTAAAATTGGTTCTAATTCAAATTTAGCTGTAATTACTTATGTATCCATTCAGTTGGTCCAACAGCACGATTTTTAATCAGGTGTTCAATATCATCATTCGAGTAACCAATATCTTTAAGAATTTCTCTTGCATCAGAACCTATTCTCGATGTTGCTCCAGGAGAAGTAAATGGCTCTCCGTCAAATGCAAACCAACTAGGCTCAAATTTTTCATACATCCAACCATCTTTTTCATGTTTGTTAAATTTGACTGTTTTTGAAGGTGTCTCTTTGTGTCTATCTGCAAGCTCTCTACATGTTTGTATCGGTACAGCCTGTATATTTTGTTTCTTCAAATATGCAAGTCCATCTTTCACACTATAGGATGCCAACTCTTCTGAAAGATCATGCTCTCCAAGTGCAAAGATGTAACCATCGATAAGTTTATACCAACGTTCTCCTTCATTCATTCCTGTTGCATCAGGTCCTACAGCAGATGCCGGTGGCTCATTTTGCTGAAGAAGAAGTTGTGTAAGCGAAGCTGCTGCTGCAAGTGAAGTCTCTGCCCAGTCACCCCTGCCGTCTTTTCTCACTTCCCTTGAGTACAGTGCACTTACGCCTGCCCATGTACCAAGATATCCACAAAGATAATCCACACAAGAAGCAACGCCGTGATAGGTAGGACAGCCTTCCGGTCCAAACCTGTGCATAAGCCCTGTTATACCTTGCAATGCCGGGTCATAACCTGGGTAATTATCTCTCGCAGATGGACTTTCTCCCTTGTGCCCTGTAAGCTGTACAGCAATTATATTTGGATTTAACTTATCTAATGCTTCACGTCCCAATCCCATACGCACAAACTGATTATCACGCTTATTGGCCAGTACCATATCTGCTCTGGCTACCAATTTATTCATAATCTCTTTACCCTCATCGGTGTGCATATCGAGAATAATAGAGTGTTTCCCCGCACCATGTTCTGCTGCCCATGAAACCATAATAACGGGAGCATGCTGAGGATGCATTGGGTCTATTTTGTATACAGTTGCTCCAAGTTCAGAAAACATTCGACCTGAGTTTGGACCTGCAATGACATTTGCAAAATCTACTAAAACAAACCCTTCTAGAGGTCGATTAGATACATTACTCTCTTTACTATTCTTAGTAATAATATTATCTCTTACTGGCAAAGCATCCAATTTTTTACTTGATTCAAGATCTGGGTATGGTTGTGCACTTTTGATCCAGGCCGATCTTCCAAGTTGCACTTTATCTAATCCTTTAACATGAGCAACCAGTCTACTCTTTCTAACCTCTGCATCAGCCATCCACTCTTCAAAAGAGAGAATCTTTACAGCAGGAACACCTGTTTCACAAAGCTCTTTTTCCCACTCTGCTGCAGTTTTTGTAAGCATTACTTTAGGGAACCTCTAAAAATACTTCTCCAGCCTTCCTGTTTTATCAGTTTTCAATTTAAAAAAATTATAGCGCCAATATTCCCGATAAAATAGTTATTTTTCCATATTTTTCTTCCATAATTGC
>JALSUP010000142.1 GCA_027071315.1 Sulfurovum sp. | reverse complement strand
CCGCTCTGGCCTCCTTGATGAGCACGATCATCTCTTTGGGTTTGGGACTCTTCCCCGAGATCTCTACGGCTAACTGCTCCAGACCGTAGGCATGGGCAAAGTAACCCCAGGAGGGGTGAAAGACCATAAACTTCGTCCCTTTGGATGTATCGGAAAGGAGTGTTCTTATCTCTTTGTCCGTTGCATCAACTTTGGAAAGGAATGATTCCAGGTTCTTTTTGTAGTCGTCACTGCTCTTCGGGTCACTTTTGGAGAGTGCTTCAAAGATGTTCTGCGCGATCTTCCTGACATTCTTCGGATCCGTCCAGATATGCGGGTCTTTACTCTCATCTGCTTCATGCACGTCATTGTGATGCTCGTTAAGTTCATAGTGGTGATGTGCAACGATCTCTCTCTTCTCTATGCCGCTGCTCAGATCAACCACCTGCATCGTGCTGTTCAGTGTACGAAACTTCGGAAGCCAGACCTTTTCAAACTCCACACCGATGGCAAAATAGAGTGAAGCCTTGGCGATCTCTTTCATTTGAGAGGGTTTGGGTTCATAGGTATGCGGAGAGTTCCCCGGCAGTACCATCAGCGCCACATTGACTTTGTCGCCGCCAATGGCTTTGACGAAAGTCTGCTCAGGCAGGATGCTGACGACGACGTTCATATTTGCTAATATGAACGTGTTGAGAAATAGAAGGATAAAGAGTGTTTTTTTCATAAAGGGGATTATAGCGAAAAACCTGAAATTAATCTAAGAGATAATCTTTTTCCCAAAAGAACTCTATCCAGTCAGTGGTCTCATAGAGAGCAAAGTCAGGTTGAATGACGGCAGATTTTTTGTAGTAGATCGAAGCAACTTTGAACTCTACCTTCGGGAAGTGGTTCTTCAGGTAGTTCAAGACCTCTTTGACTGTCTGTCCCGAGTCCACAATGTCATCGAGCAGCAGGACCTTTTTGGCTTTTCCCAGTTCAGGGACGTTGAAGATCTCACAGACCTTTCCTCTCTGGTCACCTTCGTAAAGGATGGAGTTGATGCTCATAAGCTGGCGGTTGTCGGTCGCTGAAGCATAGGCATGCGCTAAAGTCCATCCGCCTCTGGCGATACCGATGATGGTATCGGGATCATACTCAGCCGTATCTCTGACCAACTGCTTGACATCTTCTACAAATTTCTCATAACCGTAATAAACCATAGCGTCTCCATCTTTTTTTATTATTATACATTATTTTAGCAATTTTATTTGTACTCTATGTTTTCTCTCAATGGTCGTTAACAATTCTATGTGCCACTTTTGCTACATTAGAACTACTCAACCATATCCACGTCTCTCTTGCTTTGTCTTCATATACTCCTCTTACAAGGCGTTGTCCCAGTTTCACAGGGTCTTCTCTAAATGAAGCGATTAAAAAACTATCGAGTTTTCGGTGAAGATGTTCTTTTTGGGCTTTAAATCCGTATTTCTCCGATAGATAGCTGATATAGTTTTCAAGATACTTTTCATTCTTCAGAATGATAGGTACATACTTTTGAATTATACAGATCGTATGCTCTTTGTCTGTAGTATCATTGCTAAACATTGAAATAGCATTTTCTATTACCTCATCAGCATCCGTCATTGGCAAATTTACAAAACTGATCTCAAGTTTTGTTTCAGATATGGTACATAAATTACTAATGTATTGGAACACACTTCCATATCTGTCTAACTTCTGTACATCAAGCCCTTCTATGTAAATGACTTCCGGCTTATGTTTTTCAACATAACTCTCCAGATCATGAAAAGGATCCTGCTTGTCAATATTTTCAACTTCGACATCGTCTAGTATTTCATTGAGGTTATTTAGCAATCTATCGAGCTCTTCTTTGGAGCTTCTTTTATTGATATATCTGGCAACATCCAAGTCAATAAGTCCCGCTGTAAAGAATCTCACTATGTCCATCTCGGA
>JALSUP010000141.1 GCA_027071315.1 Sulfurovum sp. | reverse complement strand
TACTGTAAAATATTTTCATCTTGTTATCCTATTACATTGGTGTTGTAAGGGTACAACACCCTACACGCCATATTTTCGTTCATATCTTGGGAGCATACTCTCATTACCTAACACACCACCTTGGTGTATATAGAGTATAGGCTTGGTTAAAACCTCAGGATGTGAAAGTAAAGTACGCCACCCTAAAGGATCATAAAGCAGATCAAAGACCACTCCCGTTTCTTGTTGCAATTTTAGCCAAATTTTGTAGTTTTCTTTATAAAGTTTTCCAAAATGGTGTTTTTTTTCCAAAGTCAAAATAGCCGGATGCTGTTTTTCATCCTTTTCTAACTCTAAAAACTGTTTTTTTAAATATACTGCATCTCCCACACAAGGAGATGTAAACACTGTATGTCGGGGTGTTCCCTCCCCGACAAAAGCCTTTTGCAAAAACAAAGCAGTTGTCCCCGTACCTGAAGGTAAAAAAATATTTAATTCTTCTATATTATTCTCTTTTTGCCAGTCAATAATCTCCTTGGCTAAAAGTCTAATACCATACTCTGCCTCTTTTTGTCGCCCTCCCTCTTCTATATGCAAAACATCCTTTATCGGGGAGGGGACACCCCGACCTACAAAAATATGCATACCATTATCCAAAGCACCTTTGTAATTGCCATGAGGATTGTCACGTAAATAATCTGCTACATGATCTACAGTGTACTCAAACTCCCAGCCTTTCATTTTGGCAAGTACAGAAAGAGAATACATCGCATTGGACTGGGCAGAACCATAAGAGACTATTTTTTTAACATCCGGAAAATCATTTTGAAGGAAATAGTAGAATTTACGTGCTTTATTACCAGAGAAGTCAGGATGAATAAGATCATCACGCTTTAAAAAAAGTGTATGACCTTCAAAAGAAATAGTTTCAACAGGAGAATTTAAATTCATAAGAAAGCCCTCCATAAATCACACGAAGTGTGCTCTGTCTCTACGAACACCCTTGAAAGCAGAGCGATTTGAGAGTAGAGACGACTTTTGTTTTACTTTTCTAGAAAAGTAAAGAGAATAACAACGCCACAGTTAAGATACGTGGCAGTTAATTAAATTAATTACGATCTAAACAATTAAGATCATCAAACGCCTGCTCAAGTCTCTTTATCATCGACTCTTCACCCGCTCTAAGCCATTTACGAGGATCATACTTCCCTTTATTCGGCTTATCTTCACCCTCTGGGTTACCGATCTGCCCCTGGAGGTAGTCATGATTTTTAGCCACATAATTTCTTACACCATCCCAGAAAGCCCACTGTGTATCGGTGTCAATATTCATTTTGATCACACCATAACCGATGGCTTCACGTATATCTGAAAGTTCAGAACCTGAACCACCGTGGAATACAAAGTTGACAGGCTTTTTAGCTGTATTATATTTCTCTTCAATAAATGCCTGGGAATTTTCTAAAATAGTTGGCGTCAGAACAACATTTCCTGGCTTATAGACACCATGCACATTTCCAAAAGAGGCTGCAATAGTGAATTTGTCTGACACTTTTAAAAGCTCTTCATAGGCATAGGCTACCTCTTCAGGCTGCGTGTAAAGCAGAGCATTGTCGATATCCGTATTGTCAACACCATCTTCTTCACCACCGGTCACACCCAATTCTATCTCAAGCGTCATACCCATCTTGGACATACGTTCAAGGTATGTCTTACAGGTTGCTATGTTCTCTTCTATAGGCTCTTCCGAGAGGTCGATCATATGAGAAGAGAAAAGAGGAATACCATGTGCTTTGTAGTGTGCTTCGCTTGCATCAAGTAAAGCATCGATCCAGGGGAGGAGTTTTCTCGCGGCATGATCGGTATGAAGTACGACAGGTACTCTATAGGCTTTGGCAACCGTATGTACGTGCTGGGCACCGGAGATCGTACCTAAAATGGCAGCCTGATCAGAAGGAAGTCCCTTCCCTGCATAAAATGCACCGCCGCCGTTTGAAAATTGAATAACCACAGGGGAATTCACTTTTTTAGCGGATTCAAGTACGGCATTGATGGAAGAAGTACTGACCACATTGACAGCAGGCAGGGCAAATCCCTCCTCTTTTGCGATAGAAAATACTTTTTGAAGATCATCCCCTGTGACCACACCTGCATTGACAACACTTAAAACATTCGTAGACATATACAACTCCCTCTTACTTACTTTAATTTTATTTTTGCACTTTTCATCAAGTCAGCAATGACTTTTTCTTTGGCGATCTGCATATGCAATGTCTGCTTTAACTGCTCAAAACTTGGCAATTTCTTTGTAGATTTTGCTTTTTTTGACGCTTTTTCAATGTTTTTATAAGCATCTTTCAACTCTTTATCACTGACATCTGTTTTCATGATCTTGTTTTGCATCCAGAAGTTTGTCAGTGCAGTATTTTTTTCTTTTTCGCTCAAGTCTTTTTTCAAAGCCTCTTCGATCAATCTCGTAGGCGCGATCATTTGAAGCACTTTCTTTCTGTCCGCATCAGGGATGGTTTCCCATTTTGCCTTCCCTTTGGAAATACTGTTCAGCGCACTGTTCGCATCTTCAATGGAGATATAACTGTCATTAATACTTCCTGCGATCATATTGGCATTGATCACAGTGATCTTCACATCTTTCATCAACGGAGCCACAATAGCCTTTTCAGTCATTTGCATTTTCATATTATTTTTAATGGCTGCAAATTCCGGAATAGGTTTTGTACTTTTACTCTCAAGTGCACGCTCTTTCATCTTGTCATACACTTCTTTGACCTGTGCATCGGTAATATTGACTTTTTTAGCCTGTTTCTGCATCCATACACGGGTCAATACACCTACTTTTTCCTGCTCTGTCAACTCTTTTTTTGCTTTACTTTCAGCAACAGTACTGACAGACATTTCCTGGATAAGGCGTATGCGTTGTTTAGTAGGAAGGACATCAAAGTTCTTTATTTGACCGTTGGTTCTTTTAGCGATATATGCATCTGCATCTTTTTTGATGATCTTATGCCCGTCAACTGTGGCAACGACTGCTTTTGAAGAGCGTGTCTTTACCTGAGGCTGCATGGGTCTTGCTTTACCATTGACACTGAGTGTACTCAGGTCTACCATACCGGGTGCGGTATCTTTTTTATTCATCATACTTGACAAAGAGTTCTTTAGCCCGTCAGCTGATGCCTGCCCGGAACAAAGCCCTGCAACAGTACATAAAATCACAAAATTTTTCTTCATATAAAACGCTTCCCCTTTTTTACTTGATCACAGTGCTTATTTACTGCTTTTCGCTTCTGCTGACATATCAACGATTTTCGCTTTTGACTTAAGCTCTTTTGCTACTTCTGCAACTTTAACAGCAAACTGCTTCTGCTTGAGTGAAGCAATGATCTTATCTTTTACCGCATCGTAAGGAAGTGCCACAGGAGCATTTTTCTTTTCAAGATAGATAATATGGTAACCGAACTGTGTTTTAACAGCTTCCATTGTGATCGTGCCGTCCTTAAGTGCCCATACCGCTTTGGCAAATTCAGGTACCATTTGACCTTTTGTGAATGTACCGAGATTTCCGCCCTTTGGACCTGAAGGACCTGTAGATTTTGCTTTTGCCAATGCTACGAATTTCTCTTTCAGTTCAGCACCTTTCAACGGTTTAAGCTCATTGATGATCGCTTTGGCTTCATCTTCCGTCTTTACCAGAATATGGCTTGCAGTAACAGACTCAGGCTGCTTGAACTTCTCTTTGTTTTTTTCATAGAATTCTTTTGCTTCAGAGTCACTTACCAGTGTCGCATCAAGCTGTTTTTTCATCCATACATTCACCAGAAGCTCTTCTTTGATCTTCTCTATTGCCGCTTTGAATTCAGGTGCATTCTCTACACCCTCTTTTTTAGCCAATTCTGTAAAAAGTACCTTTTCGATCAATCTTTGCTTGATCATATTTTGCTGATCAGGTTTCAATTGTGAGAAGTGTGCATTTGGTTGTGCTGCTGCAACGAATTGTTCAGCATCCTGTTTTGTGATGTTTTTACCGTTCACTGTAGCGAGTACATCTGATGCAACAACTGAAGTTGCCATAACGGCAACTGCCAATAAAGAAGTTTTTGCGAGTTTTAACATTTGTAATTCCTTTTGATTTTTAAAATTTAGTTAAGATTATAGCTATGATTGGTAAATCATTGATTAATATGCTACTATTTTACGCTTATTCAATTTAAAATGAGGTATCAAAAAGATGGCTAAAGTCAAAAAAGCAACAAAAAAAGAGATTGAAGAGATCAAAGCACTCTTTCTGGAAAATTATCCTGATTCAGTCACTGAACTGACATACAAAAATCTTTATGAATTACTGATTTCCGTTATGCTTTCTGCCCAGTGCACAGACAAACGTGTCAATATCATCTCTCCTGCTCTTTTTGAAGCCTATCCTGACCCTGTCTCTTTGGCCAATGCCGACCTGGATGAAGTGAAAAGCTACATCAATACCTGCTCATTTTTCAATAACAAAGCGAAGAACCTCATCAAAATGGCACAGTCAGTTGTGGAAAATTACGACAATGAAATTCCTCTCGAACGTGATGAGCTGGTGAAACTTGCAGGGGTAGGACAAAAAACTGCCAATGTGGTGATGATAGAATACACCGGAGCCAACCTGATGGCTGTCGACACCCATGTTTACAGAGTGGCACACAGGCTGGGACTGAGTGATGCCAAAACGGCTGTCAAATGTGAAGAGGAACTGAGTAAAAAGTTTAAAACGGACCTGCACCTCTTACATCAGGCCATGGTTCTTTTTGGCAGGTACAAATGTAAAGCCGTTAAACCTGACTGTGAAGAGTGTTTTATGTCTGCACATTGTAAAACAACGCAGACATTCAAAGTTTAAAACCTAATTTTCATCATGTGTGCCTCTATGATAACGCTCAACAATATCCGGATCATGATGAAGGTTTATCTTCGCATCCTCTTTCCCCTCATACGGAATTTGGGCAAGGACATAACGGATAGACTCTAATCGGGCTCTTTTTTTATCATTACTGTCAACAATGATCCATGGTGCATAGCCTGTATGTGAACGGCTGAACATCTCTTCTTTATAGTATGTTACCTTATCCCACATCTCTTGTGCTTTTTGATCTACAGGACTTAATTTCCAGTGCTTAAGCGGGTTGGACATACGCTCTTTAAATCGTTTTTGCTGATTTTCTTTTGTAATGGAATACCACAACTTGATCAGTATAATGCCGTCATCCATAATGGAATGTTCTATCTCAGGGACCTGTTTCATAAACTTTTCATACTGTTCCGGCGTACAAAAATCAAATACAGGCTCTACAATAGCACGGTTATACCAAGAACGGTCAAAGAAAGTGATCTCACCCGGATTCGGAAGGTGCTGGAAATAACGCTGAAAATAGAACTGTCCTGTCTCAACTTCCGTAGGTTTTTGCAGTGCGACCACTCTGAATTTTCTTGGGTTGAGATACTGGGTAAAACGCTTAATAGAACCACCCTTACCCGCAGCATCACGCCCTTCAAAAATGATCATTACACGTTTATTATTGTCATAGACCCAGTTTTGCAGTTTGATCAGTTCTACCTGAAGCTCTTTTAACTCATTTTCATATTCGACATTACGTGTGATCTTTGCAAGTTTCTTCTTATTCATCAGTTGGGTCAAGCCACTTTTTGTTTTCAATAACTGAATATTTTGCTCAAGTTCTTTAATAATACTTTTTGACTTTTTATCCTCTGTATTCTTTTTTAAATACTCTAGATCCTCAAAAATTGTTTTCATCTCTCTCCTTTTTTATACTAAAAGTTGCTTTGCAACCTACTATATTTTAATTCTACTCCTATCTTTCTTAAGTCAAAATGATTATTCAGATAATTTAAACTGATTGTATCACAGCTTTCAATACTTCGTAGGTTCTACCCACAGACTCAATATGTACCATTTCACGTGTAGAGTGAGGATAACGTATGGTCGGACCTATAGAGGCGAACTTCATGTCCGGGTATTTTTCAGCGATGACACCACATTCCAGTCCCGCATGGATGGCCATCAGTTTGCTTTTTCCGAAGACTTTTTTCATCTCAGCAGAGACAAGCTCTGTAAAGGCTGAAACATCCGGTTTCCAGGCAGGGTATTTGTCTTCCACTTTCACAGAGAAACCATAAGCTTCAAAAAACGCAACCGTTTCTACGGTCAGGGCTTCCAAGGCTTCGGCAGCCATGGCTCTGGCAGAAGTTTCAATAGAGAGACCACCCTTTTCATCTGTAGAGATAATCGCAAGGTTAATACTCACATCAGGTATACCCAAAGTCTCATTCTGTGCTCTGACTCCATGTTTAAAGGCATGGATCAGTTCTATCACTTTTTGACCTTCAGCCAAAACATCAGGTTGCTCTGTCAGTTGACGTACCGTGACTTCATTTTGATCTTTCAAAGCTTTTTCAGAACGTACAATGGCGACAGCATTCGCAGGAATAGAATTACGCCGTTCTCCTGCATACATACTGGCTAACTGCGTCACACCATGCTCGTTCAAATACTCAGCAAGTACTTTAATGGCTGACGGTATACCCTTGTCTATGTCTACACCAGAATGCCCACCGACAAGCCCCTTTACGGCCACTTCATAACAGTCACCCTTTCCCTCAACATAGCTGTCCTGCTTAAATGCCGTAATGTCTGCACCACCCGCACAACCTATGTACACTTCTGCTTCATCTTCCGAGTCAAGATTGAGCATATACTGACTCTTCAGGTCAAAAGCCACTTCATTGGCACCAATGAGCCCTATCTCTTCATCGGAAGTCAGCAAAAACTCCAAGGCTTTCCCTTCATCCATCAGCTGCATCATCATCGCGATCGCCATACCGTTGTCTGCACCCAGAGAGGACTCTTTGGCTTTCATCCAGCCCTCTTCTTCATAAGTCTCTATCTCCGGGGCTCTTCCCATACATACCATGTCATAGTGTGCCTGAAGACAAAGTGTCGGCTTGCCTTTTGAGATCAAGATATTTTTGACTGTATCTACCTCAACATTGTAATTTCTCTTTTTGGCAAAATTGACTAAAAAGTCTAAAAGTTTGTCTGCTTCTTTAGAGCAATGGGGAATTTGTGTTAAAGTTTTAAAATGTTCTATGATTTGTGACATGATTATCCTTATTTTTATATTTTTAGCTTCAAAATATCTTATTTAAACAACATTTTTTATATTTTTTTCCACTGCCACAAGGGCATGGGTCATTTCGACCAATTTTCTCTTCGGCTCTTAGGGGTGCTACTGTATCTTTTTCTTTAAAACTCTCTTCAATCAGCTTAGCAGAACCCAAGTTACGCACAGTACTTCTTTCGCTTCGCATTTCAAATGCCAGTTCAACATCTTCAAGGTCTCCATCGAGTGCCTTTAGTACACATTTTTCTTCATAGAGTTTCTTTATCTGAAGATAATGTTCAGTAAGTTTTTCATCTTTACATACTGCTATGGCAGAGGCATTCACTACAGGGTTTTTACATTGTTTAAATAACTTCTCAAATACTCGGCTTAAAGCAACTTCATCTATTTCGGTATTTTTCAGCATACTGTGAAGAAGATTTATAAACTCCGCACGGAACCATTCATGCTCACCTTCATCTAAAATGTACTCTACACTTTCGTCAAACATAGTGGCTCGAAAAGGTTTTATAAGTTTCTTAAAAAGTCTAGGCATCCAGTCAAGATCATCTTCACTCTCAAAAAGTTCTCGCAATAGATCAACAAACAGTGCTTTTGCCTCAGGTATTTCCAATTCACTCAAGGCTCTCCATGCATGAACAACAGCAAAGAACTCCAGACACGCATCCTCTTCTTCGAAATCATAATAATAAAGAGCCATATCAGAGCCAAGTTCAAGTAGTTGCTTCTTGTTTTTTTTACTAATTCCCAGTGCTGTATAGGAGAAGTCATCTTGATCTATGGGCTCGATACCCAAGCTAAAGAGTCTTGCAACTTTTGTCTTCATATATGGATTTACCAACGCTCCCAGAGAGGGACTCTCCTCTTCCTGCATAAATTCATATCTATATTTTCGCACTTCATTGTAACTGGCTAAAACGATAGTCATCAGCATGGAGAATGCATAGAATTCATCTTCTGTTGCACCTTTTTTCAGCATTTGTGAGATATCCATAAAAGAAAAAAATCCGGTATTGAGTGCTGTCATCTCACCAAATACGGAAGCAATGTGAGCCATTAATTCATCGTACACCACTATGGAGTTGAGTTCCTCCCAAAAACCATACTCTTTCGCAATGATTTCAATGGCATTATCACATATAGAGATCATGATCTCTCTATTTTTCTCTACGGACTCCAACTGCATAAGGGCATGGACGATCTTCTCCAGCTTAGCAAGATCTGTCTCAACAGGATCTTGTGTATCCACCAGATCATAAGAGGCAATTGAGGCATTATAGAACTCATTTATCTGTCTGAGATAGAGGTTAAGATCATTTATATCCAGATTTTTTCTGTCGGCAAGATCTTGAACGATTCTATTTATGAGATGCTTATCCGGCTCAACTTCTATCAGTTCTATTCCAACTTCAAAAAAGAGTTCAAGCGCAGGTTTGTTGACGATCTTTTTTAAGAGTTTATTGTAAGATTTTACTGCTGTTGGTGTTAGTGGTTCAATATCCATCTTATGCTCTCCTTATAGTATTGTACATTTCATTTTACTCTTTAAAAAAATCCTTAGTAAAGTTTAGCATCTCAACCTGGGCTATAGATTTCCTTATTCCAAGTTAAGGGTTCAACCTATACTATAGATATCAAGATAGTCTTTGAAGAAATCTGATATTTCACAATATTTCTTTTAAGCCATCATCTGCTAGACTTATAGTCGCAAAAGAGTTACGAAACGTGGAAAGTCCTTTTTGGACAACTGCTTGCCGCGGAAGTTCTGCTCCTTGATGGAGGGGTTCTGTATGGAGGGAACGGCAGTCCTCCCGGAGCTCTTCTATTTTCTTATAAAGTTCATAATTTATATCCATATCTTCAGTCCATTATTTTAATTAATATCCAACTTCTCAAACGATAAAATATAATACTCCCCATTTTCCATTATCACTAAACAACAACTTTGTATTTTTTAGCAAGAAACTGATTGATTTTATTTTTGTCTTTCATCTTAATTAGCTTTTTTTTATCTTCAGATGAAAAATCATATATACCAAAGTTTTTAATATAATTTCGACCTAATGAATAATAATTAGAAGAATAGTACTTACTTGTACTTTTAACATATAACCAAAAGATATCTGACATAAAAATCTTTTGTAAGATTTGTAACTCTTCTAAATTATCTGATAAAGCAGCCATTCCATTATTAAAATATAAATTTTTATTATCACTTATACTACTATAAAAGCCTTCTCTTGCTAATTGAGGAAATAACAATTTATATTTTGATCTTTCCATTGACTGATTTCGACCATATTCATACCATAGATATTTACCTTTACCATGATCTCGTTTTAATAAACTATTTTTATTCTCTAATAAATAATTGTATGCATATGGAAATTTTGTTTTAAATATATTTTCTGATATTAAAATTGGCTTCCCTTCAATGTATTCATATGGGAAAATTATTTTTTCTACTAAATTATTTATAGATTCTTTGGTTGCATGATAATTTGAATTTACAATATCTTTACATATCATTTTTTCAATATAAATATCGTTATCTAAATAATAATATTTTTCATCTTCTTCTATAGGCTTAATTATATATATACTATTGCGTAATGTTGCTATTCCACTTTTGGTATTGTAGATTTCCCCAAATGGTTTACCAGTTGATTCTATTTTTTTGATAATATCGGGATTTTTGAGGTGCCAGCCTTTTAATGAACTAAGATTTGCATAATTAACTTTTTTTAACTCTATTAATTGATTATCTAAACCATTACTTTTCTTAGTTGTATAATAAACACTATCCGATTCTTTCTTTTCTAAAAAACATAAACATGTATAAGTTGTTCTACCGTTAAATATTTGTTCATCTTCAAAATCTATTATTTTTAATAACGTTTTATTTTCATTAAAATACTCTCTGATTGCTCGTCCATTAAGACTTTTAATAAATGTACTAACCGTAATAAAACCTAGAACTCCGCCTTGTTTTAATAGCTCATAACCTATTTGAAAAAATGGAATATATAAATCAGGATGACCACTTTTACAAGCACTCCATTTCAACATTAATAACTTGGTTTCTTCATCCATATTACGTGAACATACATAAGGGGGATTCCCCAAAATGATATCAAAACCTTTATGTTTTTTTATCTTTTTATCTTTCCCTTTCCAATCAAAAATCAATGAGTTTCCTGCATATAAATTAAATTGAAATTCCTTTTCATCTTCACCATGATAAATTGCAAATAATGTTAATAAGATTTTTGTTCTCTTTATACTATATTCTTGAATATCTAATCCAAATATGTTATCACGGAATATCTCTTTATACTTTTTTCCTGTTCTTCGTTTTAATTCAAGAGTAGCATCAATTAAAAATCCTCCTGAGCCACATGCAATATCTGCAACTGCAACTTCCGAATAATCTTTTTTTGCAATATCTTCAAATGATTTTTTAGTTATAAATCGTCTAATATATTTAGGTGTATAAATAGCTCCATTTATTAATTTATCAGAAGGAGAAATCACAAACTCAAAAAACTCTAATAATTCTTCAAATTTAAAAGACTTTTGAGAGGTTCGTAATAAAATTAAAAAACTTTCTAATACTTTATATTCATCTGAATTTTTATCTATCAGTAGCTCTTGTATATATGCATTTTTAATACTTTCCAACGCATGAGTATAAATGAAAGCAGAAACCAACAATCGATCTATCTTATACTCATCAGTATTGTAATCCTTAAGGAATTTTAGTATCTCTTTATTCAACTATATCTTCCTCACTTAAATTAGCTAATTGTTTTATTAAAACCATTGCATCATCTAACTCCTTTCTATAAAGAGGAGTAGTTATATCATCATGTGATTGTGGATTTAAAATTAGTCTTTTATATTTTTCAAGCATTTTCAATGTTTCTGTAAGTCCTTCAATTTCCTTAAGTTTATAAGTTTTAAACTTTTTTAATTGAGTTCTAATTTCACCAAATATTCTTTTATCATCTACAATTGTAAGCTTATTAGTATCAAAATCTATAAATTTTTGAAAGCTTTCAAACTGTATTAATTTTTTTACATCTTCTATAATTTTTTCTTTATCTTTTAATGAACCTTTTGCTTTTGCTTTGTCAATTAGTTCTTGTAAATTTTTTGTTTCTTGGCAAACTAAATCTTTATGACAAACCAATTCTTTCAATAATCGTTCAGATTCTTTTCTTAAATAATTTGCACAGGTTGGGTAATCATGCTTTATAAGATAGTACTCTGCCAATTGAAAATAATTTCTATTTGGTACAATAAATGGTTTTTCAAAACTCCCTTTATTATCGAGGAACATCTTAATATACTTCCATGTATTTTTTTGTTCATATTCAAATCTATTTTTTGCAAATTCATAAAATGCTTTATCATGAGTAAGTATAATAGTTTGGAAATCTTTAAAACTTTCATCATTTATCAACAAATCCAAAACAATTTCTCGATTTGACATATCAAGAGAAACTAGCAAATCATCTAACACTAAAACCTTCAAACTAGTATCCTGTAATTTAATATGTGTAATAGCAAATCTAACAGACAATGCTATTGCCGTTAACTTGGCTTCATTAAAGTAACTTTGTATTCGAGGAATAGATAAACTATTTTCCTCATCTTTTTGAAATATTATAGAAAATTTAATTTTTGGTCGTATAAAAATTCTTTGGGTTGTATATTGACCTTTAAGCACTTCCAATTTAAGTTTTATATTTTTATACCCAAATTTTTGTAAATAATCATTAGCTGGTCGATTAATTTTTTCGATTTCATTAGAAAGAAGTTTATTAAAATTATTTAACTCATTAGTTAATTTATTGAATTCTCTTTTATTAGTTATTGGTCTAGGATTTTCAAATTTTAACTCTAAAATTTTCTCCCACAATTTAGCTAAATTTTGACCATCACTAGTGATAAAATGTAAAATTTCATATTCAAATAATTTAAACAAATCAATATCTTCTTTATGTAAAAAATCAAAAAATCTAAATATATATTTATAATTTATAAAATCTCCTGCATAACAGCCTCTTTCAATTAATAAATCCTCTTTATTTGTATTTATGTTCTCTTTCGAAATTGTAAATATTTTCTGAGGATTCAAATCTTCAACATCTTTTAAAACTATTTCTATTTTAGAATTTTTGTCATTATCCTCATAAATATTTACAAGAGAAGCTGAATTTGGATTAGCTTCTGTGGTTTCAGTAAAATACTTTTTTATATCTTGATCATTGTTTTTAATAGCACTCTGAAAAAAAGTATACAATGCCCAATAAATAGTACTTTTACCACTACCATTTTCTCCATAAATCAAAATATTTTTTTTCTCAAATTGCAAAGGCTCGGTATCTTTAAAGAATTTAAAACTCTGTATATCCAATACATCAATTTTATACATTAGATGCTCTTTTTATAGGAATAACTATATTTTTAAATTCAATATCTATTAGAATAAGATTATTCCTAATTTTATTTTTTGATTCACATAAAACTTGATATGCATTTGCAATAATATTCTCTTTATCAATATTATCTATATCTCCAATTGATTGAAAATATTCTTGTGCATACTTTATGAATTCTATATCTCTACTTTTAAATTCTTCGCGAAAATATAGTTCAAAAACCATTGCATCTAATACTTCTTGAAACTGATCTACAATATGTTCATTTGGTACGTACTCATCAATCTGATTACTTATTTTCTTTAAGTATAATATATAATCTACTAAAGTCTCAAAAATTTCCACTTCTTCTAAACTAAATTTTGCTACTGGAAAGTTTTCTACATATCTTGGCATATATCTATAGAATCCATTTGCCAAAGGTGTACCTACTTGTTGTAAGTACCACCATAAAAGTTTTGAGTTTAGTAATGCCAAGTAAAATTTATAACTTTCCTTAACATGAAAATATTTTTTATATCCATAAACTGTTGTAGTATGATAAAATTCACCAAATTCATCATACGCATAATTGCCTCCCTTGGATATATCCGGGGAAATTATTTTTTCCTCTGCAACTTCCGTCATACCCTGTTTTCGACCAAATTGATACCATTCACCATCAATATTAAATTTTCCTTTTTCTCTATCTCTTAATACTATTTCACATTTTTTTAAATATTTATAACCTTCTGGAAAAGAGGTTGCTATAGTTTTTTCAGATAATAAAATAGCTTTTTCTTTTTGTATTAAATATGGGAATATAACCACTCTATCAGTCGTTATATCTTGATACCGATGAACTTCATTTCCTTTTAAAATAGGCTTTGTAAATGCTCTTTCAACAATCACCTCTTCATTAAGTTCTTTGGAAAAGCCAGATAACAATTCATCAGATATTATTTTACAATGATGTAGGAAATAAACATCATCATGACTTGTTTGTAAACCTGTATAAATCCTTTCAAAGATATCTTTTAGCATTAATTTATGTACTTGTATTTTAGAAAGAATATTTGCAGATACTTTATTTGTTAATATCCAGCCTTCTGAATCCAATGTATTATATTGTATTTCTGAATATTGTTCATCATTGATTTGATCAAGAAACTCTTTCAATTCTCCATTTGTTTTTAAGTCTTTTTCTAGTTCTAAATACTTTAATACACTAGTATAAGATTTCAACCAAATCAAAGAAGTATAAGTCGAAGCATTAAAAACCTGATAATCTTTAAATGATATGAGTTTAAATATTTTAGTATGGGCTACGCTTCTTAAACCTTTTCCAAATGCTGAATTAACCCATCGATCTGGCATAATAAAATTTATAATTCCACCTTTAGAAATTAGTTTCAAGGATTGTTCCACAAAAATAACATACAAGTCATAACTTCCGGTTGCAGACTTATATAAAGTTTTGTACTGTTTAGAAATATTTTTAGGTATCCCCTGTATTCGTTTATATGGTGGGTTACCTATAATACAATTAAAACCATTGTCTACATTAAACATAAACTCCTTATCGAAAAAGTTTGCCACTCCAAGTGGGTTGAAAGGATTATATGTTGTTAAATTTGAACCAAGAGCTTCACCAAGATCAATATCTAGCAGTGCATCAAATAATTCCTGTTGAACAACTAAATAATCATTTTTAATATATTTTTTATCTTTACCATGTGCTGAGAAATACTTATTTTTTAATCTTTTTAGTTTTGTAAGATATGCGAAATAATCATCTAATACAATAGGTTCATTTGCACTTAATGGCAATAAGGTATTAGCACATACAAATTTAAATTCAAGATTTGGTAATGGTTCTATTCCTCTATTTTCTTTTGTATTATCAACAATTTCATCAACCACAAGAGAAAGAAAAAATCGTAGCTTAGAAATTTCTACTGCAATAGGTTGGATATCTACACCATAGATAGAATTGTTGATGATAGAAAGCTTTCTAAAATATGATTTATTTTTATTTTTATTTTTATTTTGAAATGATATATCTTGAAGCCTAAACCATATTTCTCCATCTTTATCTATACCTTGTAAAACCCTATTGATTTCTTGAAGCATTCCCATGAGAAATGCCCCACTTCCACAGGCTGGATCAAGTATTTTCAAATCATACAAAGCTGTCAATATTTGTGTTTTTTCAAAAGCCTCAAGTAAATATTCTGTTTGATTAACAACTGCTTCAAGTTTGTTATTATCTATTCGTGTATGTATTTTCAAATGTTCTAAAATTGATTGACGAACCATATAGTGTACAATTTCTCGTGGCGTATAGTAAGTTCCACTTGCTTTTCTTGCGTTTTCTGCAGTATCCGGAGTAATCTCCGCCAAAAAGTTTTCAAAAATACGTCCCAACATTTCGGGGTCTATTGATAACTCACTATCATCCAAAGTATTTTCATCAATTGTAAAATTAAAAGCATTTAAATGTTGATAAAGTTTTTCAAAGAAAAGATCTTCAATTTTTAAGTCATTAATAACACCGGATCTTTGTCTTGACTGTATGTCTTTATTAAAATGATAATAGTCAATATTTTCAATTGGTTCAAAAAGTCCACCATTTAAAAATGGGATATTGGGATTCAAAAACATACTGAAACGTTCATGGTGAGGTTTGCTTAACTGTTCAAAAAACAACGGTTCCAAGACATCAAAATAATAATTCTCTTTGAGCTCAAATATACTATTTGGGATTAAATCTTTTTTTTCAAGAAACTTTATAAACAAAATACGTCCAATAGTTCTTGTAGCAAATTCCTTACGTGATTCATCACTATTATCAGGATATATTAAATATTGTTCCAATAATTCAAAATAAAGTTTTTCAATACCTTTATAAAACTCCTTCGTCACACTTTCAATACTAAATATTTCTTGAAGTTCATGAAATTTTGGATATTTTAATTTCTTTAATTGCATATAAGCTGTTTTTGTAATTACCTCTTCACCCAATACATAAGTATATCGTCTTAGATTCGTTACATTTACCTTGCCCTCATCATACTCAAACCCCACAAAAGAAAGCCTCCATACACTACCATCAGGATGATAAAAAGAAGCGATAGCACCATCAAGATACTCTTCATACGCAAGTCTTCTAAGTATGTCGTTATAGCCTACACGCTTATTTTCTATGCGTGTTGTCTTAGACTTAAACTCAAAAAATCCTATCTCTTTCCCATCATCCAGTTCTACTTGTCCTAAATAACGATAATCTTGAATATGATCTTTTTCACTGTCACTCAAGTACTCATCAGTGTAAGCACTATCACTTATTTCAAGACCATAAAAATGCTCTCGAATGAAGTCTTCAAAATCATCTGTACTATATCTGCTATTTAAAAATGTTTTCATATCCATCTTAACCCTTTTTCTCTGTTGACCTTTTGAGAATATAATAACTTCCTCTTGTTTTACCAACCTTTTCCAAGATTCCATCATGTATCATGGTACTTAGAATCTCCTTGGCTCTACTAGTCTTGATACCCACAAGCGACTGTATGTCCTTGGATGTGACACTGCCATGCTTCTGAATATATTCAATAATTTTATTCGCCGGTATTCGACGGTATTCGACGGTATTCGACACTTCTTCACCGGCTATTCGGTCATTACCAGTCGTATTTGGCACTTCTTTTGCATTTTTTGGTACCGATGTGTTGTTTAGAGGACGATAGAAAAGTGCTTCCACGAATGTACCCTTTTCATTAATTTCAAAGCGTATATTGTGCTCATCACATAACTTACGTACCTTTTGTATGCCGCTTCCCCAGCTCTCTATGTAGCCCAACTCTTTAAATAAATTTGCCAAAACTCTATTTCTAAGTTCACTTCTACCACCACTTATATCTTCAAGTGTCAAACCATTTATAAAACCACCAACCGATATAATCTCTACCATATCATCATAAATTGCAATTTTAATATCGCTGTTTCTTGTATAGTCTCTATGAATAATGGCATTTAAGATGATCTCCCTTAAAGCTAAAAGAGGAATCTCATACTCTTCTACCCGTTGCAAACCCACAATATGAGCATTGAGATTTAGATGATTTTTCAAAAAACCTATCGTCTTCTCTACAATAGTGAACAGATTCTCACTGAATTCTTTTTTATCTATAAAGCTTTCCATAGTCGTACCTTTAAACCTGGCACACTTTATTAGAACATTGTCAAACTCTCCCAGAGCTATAAGTAGGGCATTTGTGGGTAGAGATTGGTTATTGAAATTTTTGATAAGTTTGAGGTTCTTTAACTTCTCCTCATCACAATCTCTTTTTATCTTGTCGAACTCATGATAGATTACATCCAAATCAAGCTCATCCAAACTAAACTCAAAATTCTCTTCTTCATCGAAGCCTCTATGCACCCTTTGTCTCTGTAACTCTATAAGCATATTTTCATCGGCCAATCTATTTGAAGAGCCTACTCTTATGTATACCCCATCTTTTTTTTCTTTAGATTTGAGATAATACGGCAAAAGATTACCTCTAAAAATCTCTATCACCAAAAGTAATTTATCTTCTATATTTATAGTATAAATTTCAGGTAATATGTTGGGCTGACAACTATCAAAAATTAAAGATATTATTTTATCTTGAAGATCAAAGATATTCTCATCTTGTATACCAACTATTTCTTTATTATCTCTAACACCTATGATTAACTTCCCACCACTTGTATTGGCAAAAGCAATGACAGTTTTTACAATACTGTTATTTTTTGGCATTTTTTCTTTAAACTCTATAGTTTTACTCTCTCCTAGTCCTATCTGTTTGAGTATATTCATAACTTAGCCCTTTATAAATGTTTCAGAAAGAATAACTTCTATCTCACGTTTAATGCGTTTTTTACTACTGTCATCTATTTGTAAACTATACTCTATTTGAAGTTTTTCTAACTCTGCTACTACTTCATGAGCAGGCTTCCCCTCCAAAACTTTTATTTTTTTACCCAAATTCAGTAACTTACCGTCTTCAAATACCCTCTTGAAAACAGTATATATTTCTTTAGATATATTGCCTTTGTTGAACCACCCTTTGAGTAATCGCAACGCTTTTTTATCTGTAGGATTATCTACCTTGGTAGTACTAGTCACTTGTATCAGTTTAGATAACTCCTCATCATAATGCTCTACTGCTTTTGCCACCTGCTCATAGTGAAATGCTTTGAGTGGAAGTACCCCTTTTATGCGTGATGAGACTTTCAAATGTTTTGCCATCTTTATAAAACTCACAGGTTCACAACGTTCATTAGCTACAAAAAAGTATCCTTTTGACTGATCATTTTTAATGAACACAAAGGTAGCATCTTGAATGATGTCATCTTTTCGCTGTACCCTTATTTTCATTGGGAGTTTTGCTAATGTTTTAAATTGATTTGGCTTGGCTTCTTTGAATTTTCTTATCTCTTCCAGAAAAGTAAGTTCTTCATCTATATCTTCTGTAGTCTCTTCAAACAGTATAACCGTGCCTACCTCTTCATCTTTGCTGTAAATTTTATTGTCTTCACCAAGGGTTGAGTGAAAGGTCTGAAGCTTTACAAAAGCCTTTTTAGAGAGTTCTATGAGGGCATCACTCTGAGCAGAAGGAATAAAGTTATTTACATAGATCTTCTTATGTTTTGTCCCGATACGATTTATACGTCCAATTCGTTGCATAAGGCGTGTTGCATTCCATGGTATGTCGTAGTTATAGATGATATTGGAACGGTGCATGTTGACCCCTTCACTAAGCGTATCTGTAGTTATGATGACATTATAGTCGTTGTTTTGCTTTTTCTCATCATAGTTAGCATCAAAGTTTTCTCTTATGGTGTCTTTTAGCTTATCTCTATTGCCCCCATGCACACAAAGAACCTTGAATTCTTTTAGATTCCTTTCCAAATACATAGCAGTCTGCTTTGACTCCGTAAAGACAACTATTTTTTTGCCCTTGCTTTTCTTCAAAGTATCTTTAAAAGTATCAAGTTTAGGGTCTTCTTTTACATCTTTCCACATTTGATTGAGCCGCTCAAATATTAGTAGTTCTTTTTCAAGTTTTCCCTTGTACCCTGCTTCAAAATCAGAGGCTTCAAATATCTTGACTTTACCCTTCTCAAACATAATGTCTATTCTCTCTTCTGCACTCTCTTCATCTTCAAGAATATCAAAGATATTGATCTTTGAACCCAAGAGGATGCTATCATCTTCAAACATCTGGATGAGACCTCTTAAGTGGCTCTCTTGACGGTCTAGCGTTGTTTTAAATGCATGAAATGAACTCTCAAAACGCTTGATGAGCATATTCCTCATTAAGTTTGCTAATTCTAAAGAACCTCTATCAAAGATATTCTCACTTACTTTTCCATATTTTACACGAGACTTTAGCTTGATGTATCCTAAGATCTTGTAGCGTTCATATTGCAGTTCATCAGTAAGTATCTTGATAGTGTCTGAAAAAGTTTTTAAAAGAGAATCACTCATCTTGTAAGCTATCTCTCGAATAGGCTCTACATCTGGAATACTCAACCCTTGTTCTTCAATATCTTTGGCATACATATCATGTGTCTGAATATCTGTACGTGTACGTCTCACCATCACTTCACGCAATATGGATTCACGAACTCTTAATGAAAGTTCTTTAAGTTTGACTATGTCAATAGGCTTATCATCTTTACTTGGAGCGATGATTTCTTTATACTCTTTATCTATTTTCGCAAAAAAAGTTTCAAGGTTAGGATAGGATGTTATCGTTGAATTTCTTTTGTCTTGAAACAAATAAAGTTGATTGGCAATATCCATTGGTTTATTATTTAGTGGCGTTGCAGAGATAAGAATCACTTTTTTCTTATACTTTACCTGCTCTTTACAAATACGCTCAAGCTCTACATACCTACTTGTAGCATAATTCTTAAACTTATGAGACTCATCGATGATTACCAAAGAGTATTTGGCTGTATCACGAATGCTTTCTAGCTTACCGAGTGACATAATGTCATAATGACGAAGTGTACCGATCTCGAACTTTTCAAAAGTCTCTTTCCACTCTTTTTGTATGGATGGAGGAGCAATAACAAGTACTTCTCCCTGAATATCAAACAGAAGCTTTTTAACGACCATAGCTGCGGTCACTGTTTTACCAAGACCAACTACGTCCGCCAGGAAAAAACCATTATGCTTTTTGATTTTTGAGAGACCTTCTGTCACTGCATCTAACTGATATGCTAGTTTCATATAGCCTTTGGGAAGATTCCATACCACATTGGGATCATAATCAATACGGTCATCAAAATGCTCTATAAGAAACTTTAAATAAAGTTCATACGGTGTTACTTCTTTGAGATGAGATTTTGCTTTGATGCTATCTACATCTTTATCTGTAATCTCTATAGCACCTGCCCATAAATTATTGAACTCTTCTAATGCAAAACCTATATCATCACTATCTCTAAGCTCTACATTGAATTCAAAGTTTTTAGTTAAGCCATTTTCTGAAAGATTGGAAGAACCAGTTATAACTGAACCTCTATAGTCAATACTACCATCATGTTTTTTGATCTCATCTTCACGAAGGACATATATTTTGGAGTGGATATTTTTATCTGGAGAGATGCGAATTGCAATCTTTTTCTCTGCCAACATTTTAGCGAACAGAATAACACTTTCATCAACTTCTTGAGAATAAGACTCTTTGTTAAGCCCTTCTAGTTGTTCGGCTACAAAAGTACCACTCATTTTTTGAAAATCCATTAGATTTAGTTTTACACCAGCTTCTTTTGCTTCAAGTGTTAACTTATCAATATTAATACCAACCAAGATACGACCATGAGTAATACCTTTTAAAAGAGTTGCTATTTTAGTAAACCCAGAAATACGAAAATACCCTATGAGGAATTCTAAATGTGTGATCCCCCTATAGTGAGTCAGTATATCTTTGAGGCGATTTTCTAAAGTATTATTATCGCGATTTGTAAAAAATTTTGAGCTCACTATAGCTTCCTCTTAGCAATAAATATGTTAAGATATTTTACCATAGTGAACTTTGAGAGAGTATTCTTCTATTATTATCCTCAAAATATTTTCACAAAGAAAAAATTATAGTACAATCTCATAAAAAATCAGGAGTTGTCATGTGTCTCATTCTAACTATCGTCATGTTTGTACTTGCAATCCAAAACCTTATGCAGCACTACTGGATGATGGGCTCTCTGCAACTCATGCTTGCCTTTGTCTTTGCATTCATGCTCTGGAGAAATATTCAAATGGCACGCTGTGACAGAAACGGCAACTGTAACAGCTGTATGCTGCCTTCCTGGCTCACAAATATCTTTACAAAAAAGAGGGAAGAGTAGATGGAACACTTTTTTACCTGCCCCTACTGTTGGGAACGTATCTCCATGGTACTGGATATTTCGGAAGAGGAGAGTGATTATATTGAGGATTGTGAAGTGTGCTGCCGCCCCATAGAATTGCATTTCCGGTTTGCAGACCAGTCTTTGGTTTATTTTGAAGCAGAAAAAATAGAGGGAATATAAACAATCTGTATAAAGACTGCTTTGATTAAAAAAATATACCTTATACCCCAGCAAAAACTGCAGGGCATAAGCGAGATTTAAAACTTGTAGCTTACTCCAAAGTTCCAGGTATCCACAACAGTATCAACAGTCGCTGTACCTGTGAGTGCGGAATAATAGTCTTCAGATACATCTGTCACTCTCACATAATCAACAAATGCCGAAATGTTCTCTGTAAAAGAGTATGAAGCACCCAGTCCCCAGGAAAAACCATCAAGACCCCAATCATAATCTACGTCATTGATAGTGACACTTGTAGAACCATAGCCTAAAAGAGCATACACATCAAACTCTTCCGTAACCGGATACATAGGTTTTACATATATTCCCCATGCATCAACTGAAGTATCTAGTGGTAAACCACCTACTTCCTGGTAGTAACCTGGCCATAATGCATCATCTGAGAGACCAAACCAGTATCTACCTTCTACTGCGATATAAGCGTTGAATTTATATCCTGCCTGCACCATAATGTCAGACCATGATTTATCAAACCCTTCATTCCATGCCGGATCAACAAATGAACCTTCGGACACATCTGCTGTCATATTTAATGCAGTGTATGCAAGCCCGAGATAGAAACCTGAATCATCTACTACGACAGGAACAACTACCGGCTCTTCAATAGGAGCCACATCTCCACCTGCAACTGAGAAAGAACTCATTGCCAAAACAGCTACTGCTGATAATACGATATTTTTCATTTAAACTTTCCTTGTTTTGAAATGTTCTGCGTGGCTTGGCGATCTGCATGAGACCCATAGCTTTCCGTCCTATTTTCACAAACAGTTTGGCTTTGTGCAGAGTACTGAATGTTTTTACACATACAGTATATTATATATAATATATAATTAAAATTATATTAATCTAAACTATCTCTAAAAAATCCATATTCAATTCTTCTTATTGACCCATATTAAGCCATCAAAAAAGTACCTTGGAGTACAATAATTTAAAATATTATTAGGAGTTTTATGATGGCAAGCAATATATTTAACTGTCCTCTTCCAAATGAAGATGGCTACTTTGGTGAGTATGGCGGTTCATTCATCCCGCCCGAATTACAGACAATCATGGATGAGATCACAGCCTCTTACAGTGAGATCAGAAAGGATCCTGAATTTCTGGAGGAATTGGCTGATCTTTATCAGCATTACGTTGGTCGCCCCAGCCCTATCTTTCATGCAAAACACCTCTCCCAAAAATATGGTGCAGATATTTACCTGAAAAGAGAAGATCTTAATCATACCGGTGCCCACAAGATCAATCACTGTCTGGGAGAAGCACTTTTAGCAAAAAAAATGGGAAAGAAAAAACTGATAGCTGAAACCGGTGCAGGTCAACACGGTGTTGCTTTGGCTACTGCTGCTGCTTTGGTCGGTCTTGAATGTGATATTTATATGGGTGAAGTTGACATGGAAAAAGAGCATCCAAATGTGGTACGTATGCACATTTTAGGCGCAAGGGTCATCCCTGCGACACATGGTAGACGAACACTGAAAGAGGCTGTCGATACTGCCTTTGAAGCCTATATGGGAGATCCTGTCACACAATTTTATGCCATTGGATCTGTTGTAGGTCCGCACCCTTTCCCAAAAATGGTCAGGGATTTTCAATCTATCGTCGGTGTGGAAGCCAAAGAACAATTTCAGCAAATGACAGGAAAACTACCAGATAATTTGGTTGCCTGTGTAGGGGGAGGTTCAAATGCCTTGGGTCTCTTTACAGCCTTTATGAACGATGAAAATGTTGCCATGCACGGAGTAGAACCCGCAGGAAGATCTTTGGAAGTACCCGGAGAAAATGCAGCGACCATGACACTCGGAAAACCGGGAGTCATGCACGGTTTTAAATCGTACATGCTTCAGGATGAACAGGGAGAACCGCAGGAAGTCTATTCTGTAGCCAGCGGACTTGACTACCCATCCGTAGGACCACAACATGCCTACCTAAAAGACCTGGGTCGCGTCAACTACGCAGCCATCAATGACAAAGAAGCCATTTCTGCATTCTTCGAACTCTCCAGAGAAGAAGGCATCATCCCCGCCATCGAGTCATCACACGCCGTAGCCTATGCCCTCAAATTAGCTAAAGAGCCAAATATAGGAAGCATCCTCATCAACCTCTCAGGACGTGGAGACAAAGACATTGACTTTGTGGTTGAACATTACGGAGAAGAGTACGGGATAGTGAAGTAATTTGCATCCGTAGGGTGCTATGCGCCCACAGCACCGAATACCTGCATGATCAAAAATTTATATTTCCAGGGAACCTCTAAAAATACTTCTCCAGCCTTCCTGTTTTATCAGTTTTCAATTTAAAAAAATTATAGCGCCAATATTCCCGATAAAATAGTTATTTTTCCATATTTTTCTTCCATAATTGCTCATT
>JALSUP010000140.1 GCA_027071315.1 Sulfurovum sp. | reverse complement strand
CTGCAAAGAGCAGTAAAAAAGCAAGACCCGGTAGATATTTGTCTGCAAGTACTTTGGTCATGAGAAACCTCTTTTCCATTCAATTTCCCGAAGTATAAAACAGAAGTATGAAGATTTGATGAAGAGTCTGTTTGGCAAGAAGTCTACTCTTTAAAGGGAAAGTATCTATAATCTGACAAAGGAGTTTCATGTACCTCTTGATCGTTGAAGATGAACCGGCAGTGGCACAACAGCTCAAAGAGCTGCTGGAAGCCGAAAAGTACCGTTGTGACCTTGCCCTTGACTACAAAGAAGCCCTGAGCCTTTGTGATGAGAAACATTATGACCTCATTTTACTGGACTGGAATCTGCCTGACGGTGACGGGCTCAGCCTGTTGAAACTGCTTCGTGAAGAGGGGGACAGCACTGCCGTGCTGATGCTCTCAGCCAACAGCGAAGTCGATGACCGGGTCAGTGTTCTCGATGCCGGAGGCGACGACTACCTCTGCAAACCCTACTCCAACATTGAGCTGCTTGCACGCATCAGAGCCCTGCTCCGCCGTGAGGGAAACCAGAAGAACACAGTACTCAGTGCCGGTGCCCTCTCTCTCGACACCAAAAGTCGCGAAGTCTTTGTCAAGGAAGAGAAGATCACCCTCAGTCCGACAGAATTCGACCTGCTCGAACTACTGCTGCAAAACAGAAATATCGTGCTCACACGCTACCAGCTCAATGAGTATCTCTGTCAGGATTACAACAGTCTGAAACTGAGTAACATTGTCGATGTCCACATTAAGAACCTCAGAAAAAAGATCGGTCTTGAGAACTGCATTGTCACCGTACGGGGTGTCGGGTACAAAATTTCCTAAACCTTGTGTAGTTTCAATGTTGCAGTCACCCCTCTGCCTACACCCTGACTCTCTACTTTCAATTCTGCATCAAAAAGTGCTGCCTGCTTCTGACTGATCGCCAGCCCCAGCCCGCTTCCTTTCTGTTCGGAGACGATACCATGGTCGATCTGTGTAAATTCATCAAAAAGCAGATTGAGATCACTTTTACTCAAGCCGATGCCGCTGTCTTTGACCGAGATGCAAACACTCTCATCACAGTCGCTCATCACAACCTCGATACCTCCCTGCTCTGTAAATTTGACAGCATTGGAAAGCAGGTTGATCATTATCTGCTTCAGAAAACGAGGATCTATCAACACCTCTATGAGATGTTTGACCCTGTTTTCAAAAGTCAGCGTCAGCCCTTTCTGCTCTGCCAGCAGTTCCAGCATCGTGAGGACTTCTTTGACAGACCTTTCCACTTCTGCAACAGAAGCGTTCACTTTTTCAACTTTCACTTTCCCTGCTTCGATCTGCACAAGGTCCAAAATATCATTGATCATCCCCAGAAGGTGGTCGGCTGACGACTCTATGGTCACGACCTTCTCCTGCTGTGGAAGTGTCAGGCCGGCATAAGAGACCAGATACTGCGTGGCACTGAGTATGGTATGCAGCGGTGTGCGCAGCTCATGTGACATATGGGAGATAAAACTCGACTTGGCAGAAGAGACGGCTCGGGTCTTGGCGATCAGTCTTATCTGGTCAAGCTGCAGCATGATCATCGTCGCAATGGCGCTGTAAAAACGTTTCTCTTCACTATTCATTTTATTCTCTTGCCCACCCGATACAGAGATGACACCGTAAAAGTGGCTCACCTCTTTTTCAAAATCTTTGACATAGAGCATCAGATTCAAACCGTTCTCTTCTTTGGGATAGTTGGTCTCAAAAGCAAAAGTCTGTTCCGGAAGCAGTCTCTGCAGCTCACCCACGGCCACCTCAATACACGCTTCTTCACGCTCTGTACGGATGAGACGGTTAAAAATGTTGATCAACTGTATAAAACGCTGCAGGCGCAGACGGTTCTCTTCTTCAAGCAGTTGAAAACTCTGATTGATCTCGGAGATCATCACATTGAAGTTGTCTGCCAGCTCAGTGATCTCCCCTTCTGAAGAGAGGGAGACCTGCGTGGTATAGTCCTGTGTACGGATGATCGCTTCCGTAGCATTTGAAAGTTTGGAGATCGGGGTCAGTATCACCTTTCCGATCCACCAGGAGAGCAGGCCGATCACGATCACACCAAGTGCAAAGAGTATCCAGACAAAGCGCATGAACTGCTCCAGAAAGGCAAGTGCCAGAGACTTTTTGACCATATAGACAATGAAACCTTCATGCAGTACCCCTTCAAGCTGCTCCGTAAGTACCAGATATTGTTGACTCATATAGTGTTCATGGTAGGGGTGCAGTACCAGCGGGGTCTTTTCAGGCATCTGCCCTATCTGCAAAGCACTTTGAGGGAAATAGAAAAGGGAGTGCACACCCTCCTGCGCCACAGAGAAAAAATCCAGATTGGAAAGCGGGTATTTCAGTATCAGGTACCCCAGCAGCAACCCCTTTTGCCGTGTAGACTTGATGCTTGTGACCAGATAGAGCACATCTTTCACTTTAAACGCGTGTTGACCTTTTTTCAGCATCTTTTGAAGCGCTTCTTTTTCTGAAAAACTTTCACCTTTTCCTGTTTCGGTCGTCGCGATCACTTTGAAAGACGGATCGGTCGCCAGAAGTGTCACAGGGTACGCCATATCTTTCTGCTTTTGGATGAGAAGCTGGCTGATACGCCGGTCCACATCATTGACGACCAGATCATTCATCATATCAAGAGAGGCAAGAAAGCCTATCTCTTTTTCCAGCGTCTCCAGTTGTGAAGCAATGTTTTTTCTGACCATATGCATCTGCGTGTAGTAGATGGTGAGGGTGTCATCGAGTATCTTTTTTTCGCCCAGGTTATGCAGATAGACCAAAATGAAGACAAAAGGAAAGAAACCGATGGCAAAGAGAGCCAGACGCAGTTTACTCTTAAGTGTTTTAGGCAGCAGTCTTTTGAATAAACGCATTACTTTTCCACCCTGTAGAGTATTTTAAGTCCGCCATCCACTTTACTTTCAGGAATGTACCCGATCGCCCCTTTAACCTTTTTGACATAGAGAATAGTACTCTTGACAGACCCCAGCGTGTATGGCGGTCTTACCCCAAGGTAGTGTTCTTTTGTCCAGTAGGCATCCAGTTTTCCCTGTGACAGGTGCAATACCTTTTTCTCAAAATTCTGACGTAAAGGTTCTCTGGGAGGCAGATTGAGCGGATGCAGTTTGAGTGTTTTCCAGAAGCGTCGCTTCTTCAAAAAGACCATCCGCACCTGCTCTGCCGAAAGTGCCGGTATGTCACTGTGACGCTCTGCTACGACAACCAGGTTCTCCGCAAAAAGCATTTGAAGAAACAGCAGCAGGGAAAAACAGACCTTGATCATCTGCTGGCCTAAAAGAGTATGGAGAGAGAGAACATGACTCTGTCTTCATTATGGAGTGTATGCCACTGATACTCCCCTTTAAGGGCAATGGGGTAAAGCGGCCGGTAGGTATATCCGAGTACGGCAAAGGTATCTTTGGTCTCTGTGCTTCGGTCATCATAACTTTCAAGCCTCACAATGGCTTCATGTTTCTCCTCAAAGGTATAACGTCCCTGTATGTAGCCGATGTAAGGGATGGTGCTCTTGTCCTGATCAAATTGGGTTCCCACTTCACCCTGCAGCCTGAGATCAGCGATATCATACAGAAAAGCAGCGGAAACATAATAATATTCATCGGCCGTTACTGTACGGAATACCCCTGCATTGAGACGATAGGAGACTGCCTGCTCCGTCAAAGAGAGCCCGATACCGTAATGCCGGTCTGTCTCAAAGTTATTGTAGATCTCCTTGCTTATCAGATTGTCAAAGTCTTCATTCTCCTGCAAAAGAAGATCCACACGCATTTCATTCTCATTGTTCGCAGTATATTTGACATCCAGTCCGCTGGTGAACTGGGGAAAAAGTATTCTGCTGTGCATCGGGTTGGAGGAGGTATCACGCAGCACATTGATGGGGATTTGGTTCCATAAACCTACCGGAGAGTTGAATTTACCGGCACGCAGTGCATAGCTTTCATTAAACGCATACTCCAGGTAGAGCCGTTCTATATGAAAATGTTCATTGACCACGTCAGCATCTTCATTTTGAAAGACTTCACTGTAGACATTCTCCGCTTCAAGCTCCATCATATAAGAGAGATTCTCTTTCTCTCCATAAAGCATGAGCGCAACATTTTCAAGTTCAAAGAGACGTTCATTGTCAAATGTATCTCTGTAGAGCAGTGAAAAATACCCGCCCATATAAAGCGGCAAGGTACCAAGCTGTACACCCTGCCCCAGTTCATATTTAGTATCTTCAGCTTTCAGTATGCTTGAAAAAAAAACTACCCACAGTAAAAAAAGTGATAAGAGTCTAGCCATTTCATATTCCTTCCCTGTAATCATACCCCCTCTCTGCTAATAAATGAGAATCGAATTCTATACTCTCAAAAGTATAATTGGATTTTTACCAACTTTTCGATAAAATATAGCAAATTTTTAACAAAGGCTTCATGTGCTTTATAACGTTGTAGATATTCAAAAGATATTACCCCACAGATACCCCTTCCTTCTTGTAGACAGAATTACTGCTTTGACTCCCGGTGAGTCTGTTGAAGCATACAAGAATGTTTCCATCTCAGAACCTGTCTTTCAGGGACACTTTCCTGATCATCCTATTTACCCCGGTGTGATGATCTTGGAAGGTATGGCTCAAGCCGGCGGTGTCCTTGCATTTAAAAGTATGGATGGCGTCACGCAGGAAGAGATTGAAAATAAAGTCGTTTACTTCATGAGTATCGACAAAGCAAAATTCAGATCTCCGGTCACTCCGGGTGACAAACTGGTCTATAGACTGACCGTCATTAAAAACAAGGGTGCTATATGGCAGCTTGATGCGAAAGCCTATGTAGATGACAAAGTTGTTGCACAGGCTGAACTTAAAGCCATGATCGTAGACAAGTAGAAGGCCGGCTTTATGTCTCTCATACACCCAACTGCCATCATTGAAGATGCTGCCGTCATCGGTAAGAATGTTTCTGTTGGACCTTTTGCCTATATCGGTGCAAAAGTGACCATTGGGGACAATACGAGTATTGCCGCACATTCTGTCATAGAAGGAAACACAACGATCGGTAAAAACAACCGTATTTTTTCTCATACAGCCATTGGTACCATTCCCCAGGATCTTAAATTTGATGGAGAAGATGTGGTATTGATCATTGGTGATAACAATACCATTCGTGAGTTTACCCTGTTGAACCCGGGTACCAAAGGCGGTGGTTCTGTGACTAAGATCGGTAACGGTAACCTTCTTATGGGGTATGTACACCTAGGGCATGATGTGATCATTGGTGATCACTGTATTTTGGCTAACGGTGCCACACTTGCAGGTCATGTAGAGCTGGGTAACCATGTGGTTGTCGGTGGACTGACACCCATACACCAGTTCGTACACATTGGTGACTATGCCATGGTGGGTGGTGCTTCTGCACTTGCACAGGATATTCCCCCTTTCTGTATGGCAGAGGGAAACCGCGCAACACTGCGTGGCTTAAACCTGACAGGCTTAAGACGTAAACTCAGCCGTGAAGAGATCAATGCTTTAAAAATGGCGTACCGTGAACTTTTTGAACAGGGAAACCCCCTTCAGGAAGTAGCACAAACGCTTTTCGAAAATACAACATCAGAAAATGTCAAAGCACTTTGTACCTTTATTAAGACCTCCAAAAGAGGCATACCATTTACAAGAAAATAATTATAAATAGAATAAATTAGGATTAAATATGTCAATAAAAGAATGTTCTTTCTGTGCAGCAACCGAAAGTGAAGAGAACCCGCTCATTGCAGGAGACAATGTCTACATCTGCTCCAACTGTGTGGTTTCTGCCTACAAAATACTTTTTGGTGAAGAAGAAGTTGAAGAGAGCAGTGCCGATCTTGGTGCACATACGCTCTATACACCCAAAGAGATCAACGAATTACTTAATGAGTATGTGATCGGTCAGGAAAATGCTAAGAAAACACTCTCCGTCGCAGTTTACAACCACTATAAACGTATTTTCAGAGACATTAAAGAAGATGAAACGCAGATCTCAAAGTCAAATGTACTACTCATAGGGCCAACAGGCTCAGGTAAAACACTTTTGGCCCAGACCATTGCACGTTTCCTGAATGTGCCTATTGCCATTGCCGATGCAACGAACCTTACGGAAGCAGGTTATGTGGGTGAAGATGTTGAAAACATTCTGACCAAACTGCTGATGGCAGCAGATGGTGACCCGAAACTGGCAGAACAGGGAATTGTTTTCATTGATGAAGTCGATAAAATCGCCAGAATGGGAGAGAACCGTTCCATCACACGTGATGTTTCAGGCGAAGGTGTTCAGCAGGCCTTACTGAAACTCATTGAAGGTTCTGTCGTGAACATTCCACCCAAAGGCGGAAGAAAGCACCCTAACCAGGACTTCATTCAGATAGACACGTCTAACATTCTCTTCATCTGCGGTGGTGCTTTTGACGGACTCAACGACATATTAAAAAGAAGACTGGGTTCGAATACACTCGGTTTCGGACAGGAAAAACGTTCCAAAAAAGAGGAAGAGAATATGCTTCATCTTGTCGAGTCGGAAGACCTTGTACAGTTTGGACTCATTCCTGAGTTAATCGGTCGTTTACATGTTTTGGCTACACTAGGAGAGATATCGAAAGAAGATATGGTACGTATTTTAGTAGAGCCTAAAAATTCACTTGTGAAGCAGTATCAGAAACTCTTTGAGATCGACAATGTCACATTGACCTTTGAAGAAGATGCACTTGAACAGATCGCACAAAGAGCCATTGACAGAAAAACAGGTGCAAGAGGCTTACGTTCTATTTTAGAAGCGGTACTGCTTGACATTATGTTTGAGCTGCCTGAGCTTATGGGATATGAAGTGATCATTACAGAAGAGGTAGTCACGTCGGGGGCAAAACCTCTCTATATTAAAGATAAAAAAACGGCCTAGCCTGAAACACAAAGGAATATAATATGTTTAAAAAATTATTGGGAATTTTTTCAAATGACCTTGCCATTGACCTTGGAACCGCCAATACACTCGTGTTGGTCAAGGGACAGGGTATCAGTATTAACGAACCTTCTGTGGTTGCAATTCAATACGACAAGCACGGACAGCAACGTATCCTGGCAGTGGGTCAGGAAGCAAAAGACATGGTAGGTAAAACACCGGGGAACATTAAAGCGATCCGTCCTATGAAAGACGGTGTCATCGCAGACTTTGAAGTCACAGAGATGATGATCCGTTACTTTATTGAAAAAGCCCATAAAAGAAAAGGCTTTTTCTCTCCGCGTATTATTATTTGTGTCCCTTACGGTTTGACGCAGGTTGAGAGACGTGCGGTGAAAGATTCTGCTGAAAATGCCGGTGCACGTTATGTCTACCTCATTGAAGAGCCTATGGCTGCTGCTATCGGTGCCGGTGTACCTGTAAAAGATCCAAATGGTAACCTTGTGGTTGACATTGGAGGAGGAACAACTGAAATTGGTGTGACGTCACTTGGCGGACTGGTTCAAAGTAAGTCCATCCGTATTGCGGGTGACCACATTGACCAGGCCGTGGTCGATTACGTGAAAAAGAACTTCAACCTGCTCATTGGTGAACGTGTGGCAGAAGAGTTGAAAATTAAAATTGGTACAGCCATTCCACTTGAGACAGAGCTAACGACGATCGTAAGAGGTCGTGACCAGGTAGAAGGTACTTTGACTTCTGTTGAAATCACTTCAGAGCATATTAGAGATGCTATGAAAGATTCTCTTGAAGAGATCGCTGAAGCATTGAAGTCTGTGCTTGAGCAGACACCGCCGGATCTTGCCGGTGACATTGTTGAGAACGGTATTGTATTGACGGGTGGCGGTGCACTTATCCGCGGCTTGGACAAGTACCTTTCCGATGTCGTCAAACTGCCTGTGTATATTGCAGAAGACCCTCTCCTTGCTGTTGCCAAAGGGACAGGAAAAGCGCTGGATGAAATAGATATATTGCAGCAAATGGCTTATGAAGACTAGAATACTCACCATTGTAGTACTCCTGTTGATACTCGTAGTACTCTTGACCAGGAACAATGATAAGATCTCAGATACACTGCTGAATCTCGTCAATCCTATAAAGCAGAAATACAAGGCTGTAACACAGGGTTTGGAAGACAAAAGCCACAGCTATATCTTTCAAAAAGAGACCATTGAGAAATTCAGCCATGAAAACCGTGTACTTCGAAAGCGTCTTCTTGAACAGATGCACTATATTGAGCAGGTACAGGAAGTCTATGAAATTCTTCCTCAGCTTTCCAGACTGCCTGCGCACAACATTTCCATAGCAGAAACGATCTCTTATGTGAAACTGAACAGTTTTTCGCAAATTATTCTTACCAAACCAAAAGGGATCGTGGAGAAGAAGATCTATGGTCTCATACAGGGAACCGTTGTTGCCGGTGTTTCTATGGTGAAGAATGGTCAGCTTTACGGCTATCTCACCTCCGATGACAAATGTCGTTTTTCTGTCTTCATCGGTGATAAAAAAGCACCCGGTATTGCCATAGGTGTAGAAAAAAACAAGATGCTCATCAAATTCATTCCGAAATGGCACAATATTCAGGTCGGAGACAAAGTAGTCACTTCCGGTCTTGATGAAATCTTTTTCAGAAGCCTTCCTGTCGGTATTGTTACAAAGGTCGAGGTTCAGAGTGCCTACACGGTTGCCTACATCAAAACGTACAGTAATGTGATGCACCCCAAGACATTTTTTGTCATCAATGACCCTAAATCGACTCTTTTAGAAGATTTTGACAATAACAAAACAAAGATCGCTCTAAAGTGTCCAAAAGATGTTGAAAAAATTTATATAGACAGCAATGAAACGTACTTGATCCGTAATGAAAACACATTGAATGACAGTAACCTGAGCGACAGTAATGTAAGTCTGCCGGTGCAGAGTAAACCTGAATTCAACAGTACCATTCCTATCATGTCAAGTATTCCCAACCGTGTTGATCAGACCATGGATGATGTGGTAGAGCCTGAAGTGCCTGTAGAGCATCCTGAAGATGTGAAGAAGCCGGCATCGCACAAGAAAAAGAAGAAAACATATAAAAAGAAAACTTCACATCCAAAATCTTTGGATCTCTTCTAAAAAACCCTCTGAAATTGCCCTTTTTTAAGGGCTTTTTGAGCCTCTCTAACGTATAATATCAAACTAAAAATTAAGGGTATTTCTCCATGCCAAAACGTAATGACATCAAAACTATTTTACTTATCGGATCTGGACCAATCGTTATTGGTCAAGCCTGTGAATTTGACTATTCCGGAACACAAGCTGCAAAAACACTTAAGGAGCTGGGCTACAGAGTAGTACTTATCAACTCAAACCCTGCCACCATCATGACAGACCCTGAATTTGCCGACCGTACCTATATTGAACCTATTACGGCAGAAGTGATCGACAAGATCATTAAAAAAGAGAATGTAGATGCTATCCTGCCGACCATGGGCGGACAGACAGCACTGAACGTTGCAATGGATATGAATGACGCAGGGATGCTTGAAGGTATCGACTTTTTGGGTGCCAACCCTGAAGCCATTAAAAAAGGAGAAGACAGACATCTCTTTAACCAGGCAATGATCAAAATTGGTATGGACTTGCCAAAAAGTGCCAATGCTTACAACCTGGAAGAGGCACTGACGCTTGCCAAAGAGATCGGTTTCCCTGTTATTTCAAGAGCTTCCTTTACTATGGCCGGTGGTGGTTCCGGTGTGGCGTACAATATAGATGAATTCAAAAAACTCGCACAAGAGGGACTGGAAGCCTCTCCTATTAATGAGATCGAGATCATGGAATCACTGCTTGGATGGAAAGAGTACGAAATGGAAGTGATACGTGATAAAGCAGATAACTGTATCATCGTCTGTTCCATTGAAAACTTTGACCCGATGGGTGTCCACACAGGTGACTCCATTACCATGGCACCTGCCCTCACCCTGACAGACAAAGAGTACCAAAATATGCGTGATGCCTCTTTTAAGATCCTGCGTGAAATTGGTGTCGACACGGGCGGTTCAAACGTACAGTTCTCCATCAATCCAGACACAGGACGTATGATCGTCATTGAGATGAACCCAAGAGTTTCACGCTCCTCTGCACTGGCTTCAAAGGCAACGGGTTATCCTATTGCCAAGGTGGCAACACTCCTGGCTGTAGGATTCACACTCGATGAGATCACCAATGATATTACAGGGACACCTGCTTCTTTTGAACCGGTGATCGACTACATTGTGACAAAGTTACCAAGATTTACTTTTGAAAAATTCCCAATGGCAAACTCTACACTTACCACAGCGATGAAGTCTGTAGGTGAAGTGATGGCGATTGGACGTACCTTTAAAGAGTCTTTCCAGAAAGCCTTATGTTCACTTGAGACCGATCTGACAGGATTTAACCCAGTTAAATGTGACGGTGAAGAGCTTGTACGTGAGATCCGCCGTTCCCATGCAGACCGTATGCTCTATGTCTTTGAAGGACTCAGACGCGGTATGACCGTAGATGCGATCTTTGATCTTTGTAAGATCGACAGATGGTTCCTCTATCAGCTTGAAGAGCTGGCAGAGCGTGAAAAAGAGATGGACATTGCCCTGCTCTCAGATGCCACAAGACTTAGAGAAGTCAAAGCGGAAGGTTTTTCTGATGAAATGATCGCTGAAGTCATCTCTAAAAAAGAGGGATTAGACCTTACCGAAAACGATATTTACACAGCCCGAGAGAAACTCGGTGTGCTGCTTGAATATAATGAAGTCGATACCTGTGCGGCTGAGTTTAAAGCACTCACACCTTACCTTTACTCTACCACAAACATTACAAAATTACCTCAGGAAGAGAAAGAGGAAAGTACCGATAAAAAAGTACTTGTCATCGGTGGTGGACCAAACAGGATCGGTCAGGGTATTGAATTTGACTACTGTTGTGTGCATGCTGCCTTTGCCTTGGAAGACATGGGCGTGAAGTCCATTATGTATAACTGTAACCCGGAGACTGTTTCTACAGACTACGACACTTCAGATATCCTTTACTTTGAGCCAATAGACTTTGAGCATGTTAGAAATGTCATTGATATTGAAAAGCCGGATGGTGTCATTGTACACTTTGGTGGGCAGACGCCATTAAAGTTGGCTAAAAAACTGACTTCGATCGGAGCAAAAATTTCAGGAACGACGGCAAAAGTAATTGACTTGGCGGAAGATAGAGAACTATTCTCTGCTTTCATTACTGACCTTGGCCTTAAGCAACCTGAAAATGGGACAGTCATCGCGAAAGATGAAGCCATGCTTGTGGCTAACCGTATTGGTTACCCTGTCCTCGTACGTCCTTCTTTCGTACTTGGCGGACGTGGTATGAAAACAGTGTACCACGATGAAGAACTTAAACAGTATATGGATGAAGCCGTATCTGTCTCCCATGATGCACCGGTACTCATTGACAAATTCCTTGACAATGCCATTGAACTGGATGTCGATGCTATTTGTGACGGTAAAGATGTTTACATCGGTTCGGTCATGCAGCACATTGAAGAAGCAGGGATCCACTCTGGAGATTCAGCCTGTTCACTGCCTCCTGTTTCCATCTCGACTGAACTTCAGGACGAAGTGAAAGAGCAGACAGCCAAAATAGCATTGGGTCTTGGGGTTGTGGGCCTTATGAATATCCAGTATGCCATCCACAGAGGTGAAATTTACCTCATTGAAGTAAACCCCAGAGCTTCAAGAACGGTACCATTTGTCTCCAAGGCAACAGGTGTTCCTTTGGCAAAAGTAGCCACAAGAGTCATGGTACAGGGTGACTTGAGAGAAGCCTTGAAATTCTATGACACCTTTAATGTCGTCAACTTCGACAAAGAGATCATGGAGCCAAACCTAAAAGGGCATGTCGCGGTTAAAGAAGCCGTCTTCCCTTTCAACAAACTACCCGGTTCTGACCTTATCTTGGGGCCTGAAATGAAGTCTACAGGTGAAGTGATGGGTATTTCAGATAACTTTGGAATGTCTTTCGCCAAGTCTCAGTTTGCCTCTAAAAACAACATTCCTTTAGAAGGAAAACTTTTCATCTCACTCACAGAGTCTGACAAGCCAAGTGCCGGGGAGATCGGTAAAATGTTTGAAGATCTTGGTTTTGACATTGTGGCAACTTCAGGTACCTATGCGGCATTGGCAGCAGCAGGTGTCTCAGCGACAAAAGTCTTGAAGATCTCTGAAGGTCGTCCAAATATTGATGACATGATCAAAAATGAAGAGATCGACTTGGCCATTAACACCTCTGACAATGCAGGAAGCAAAACAGATGCAAAATGCATTAGACAGTCTGTCCTTTCAAACAATGTTGCCTACTTTACAACCATCGCAGCAGCAAAAGCAACTGCCTTGGCCATTAAAGAGCTCAAAGCACAAAATGGTGAACTTGAACCGCATGCATTGCAAGATTATCTCGCATAAAAGAAGCACAGAGAGTGAAGCCTGAATCCCTAAAAGAACTGGTCTTCCTCACGCAAACCGATACCACCATCGGTTTTGTCTCTCAAAATGCTGAGAAACTGACTGCCATAAAACAACGTCCTCCTCATAAATACTATATTCAAGCACTTAATTCCCTCTCTACACTTAAAACCTTTACCCGTGTTCCATCAAAACATAAAAAAAGAGTCAGACGGAGTGCTAAAACCACATTTATTATGCCTAATGGCCACTCATACCGTGTTGTGCATGACAAAGTACATCTTTTACTCCTAAACCGTCTCAAATGGGCCTATACCACTTCGGCCAACCTTTCCAATGAACCTTACAATGAAGGTTTTGCAAAAGAGAAGGCTGATGTGATCGTAGAACCGCTTACTGCTGTACAGCAGCCCTCGTCTATCTTTAGATTAGGTAAAAATAATCTAAAAAGGATCCGTTAATGTCTACCATCTATGAAAATGAACATCTACGTATTGAAATCGAAGAGAGTGAGATTCCCTGGTTGAAAATCTTTACGCAGACAGCCTACAAAGAGATGTCTGAAGTACCGAGTGAGATCAAATTTGAAATTTTTGATCTGCTCGATATCATAGAAAAAGAGATGCTGGCTTATTATAAACCCACAAAGATCAACATTGCTTCCTTTGGAAACTATATGCCGCATGTACACTGGCATATTATGGCACGTTTTGAGGAAGACTCCTATTTTCCCGAACCGATGTGGGGTACAAAACAGAGAGAGTGTACTCTGGATCTGCCTGATCCAGAGATCTTTTATCAACGCCTGGTCACAAAGCAGCATACGTAAATTAATACCGATTTACACGCTGTATTTTATTCTCCCGCTTATTTACATTTTTATTATTGTACTAAGAGAAAGAGGAGTATACTTAAGTATATATCAACGATGAAAAAGGTGGGAAATCAATGGAAATACAGACAGTAAAAAAAATGCAGAAAGAGGCTTTAAAAGGCAGCGGGTTTGACTTTATAAGGCTGGGTGCAGCACTCTTTTTCATGGTAGCCGTACTCAGTTACAGTTTTATGAGTACCGGGGGTATACCCAACAATGTATTCCTTGCCATAGCCGCACTTTTCGGTGCATACATGGCAATGAATATCGGTGCGAATGATGTCGCGAACAATGTAGGACCTGCCGTTGGATCCAAAGCCCTCACCATGGGCGGTGCTATCGTCATTGCAGCCATATTTGAAGCTGCTGGTGCGTTGATCGCCGGGGGAGATGTTGTCAAGACCATCAAAAAAGGGATCATTGACATTTCTGCCTTTGGTGCCAATACAGATTCTTTTATATGGGCGATGATGGCTGCTCTTCTGGCCGCTGCACTGTGGCTGAACTTCGCAACCATGGCAAAAGCACCGGTATCTACGACACACTCCATTGTCGGAGGTGTTATGGGTGCAGGTATCGCTGCTGCCGGCTTCGGTATTGTTGCCTGGGGAACCATGGGGAAGATCGCAGCTTCATGGGTGATCTCTCCGGTGCTTGGCGGTATCATTGCTGCTTCTTTTCTTTTTGCCATTAAAAAGACCATGGTCTTCAAAGAAAATAAAATAGAAGCCGCCGTCAAATGGGTACCTATATTTGTTGCCATTATGTCATGGGCATTTGTAACGTACCTTACACTCAAAGGCCTCAAAAAGGTCTGGCCGCATATTGTTGATGTACTTATCTTCCTCCCTGACACCAAAAAACCTACGTTTGTCGTAGCAATGCTCTTTGGACTCATCGTAGCGGTTCTGGTCTATTTTATAGTAAGAACAACCCTCATTAAAAAAGCCTCTACAATAGAAAACTCCCGTGCCGGTATCAATGTACTCTTTACCGTACCTCTGATCTTTGCAGCGGCACTTCTGAGCTTTGCGCATGGTGCCAATGATGTAGCCAATGCCATTGGACCCCTGGCCGCCATTAATGATGCAGTCATGACCGGCGGTATTTCATCCAAAGCAGGCATCCCTTTATGGGTCATGGCCGTTGGTGCCCTGGGTATTGCCATCGGTCTTGCGTTGTATGGCCCCAAACTCATCAGGACCGTGGGTTCTGAAATTACAGAACTGGATCAGATGAGAGCCTTCTCAGTCGCTATGGCAGCTTCCATTACAGTTATCATTGCATCACAACTCGGTCTTCCTGTCTCTTCTACTCACATTGCCGTGGGTGGCATCTTCGGGGTAGGTTTTTTAAGAGAGTATCTTGAAGGAAGTGAAGAAAAAGATGATATAGCTCATGAAAAAGAGCATATCATTGATGAGAAAAAACAGCTTAAAGCACTCCATGCACAACTTGAAACACTGGAAGGGAAAGAGGAAAAGAAAAAAGCAGACTATGAAAGGATCGTAGAACTTTACAAAATGATCGATGATGAAGAAAAACTGCTCAAAGAGGCTAAAAAGCATTTAAAATCTGTTCAAAAAGTCCAATATGTCAAGAGGGATGCCGTGAAAAAGATCATTGCAGCATGGGTCATTACTGTTCCTGCCGCTGCTGTTCTTTCTGCAGCCATATACTTCATGATCAGGGGTATGGTTCTTTAAATGTTAAGGAAAATATTTTTACCCAGTATTCTTCTTGTTCTGGCTTATGGTTTTTGGATAAGTCCTAATTTTAAGGAAATTTCAGCAGGTGTGGCCATATTTTTGTTTGGAATGATCGCCCTTGAAGAAGGGTTTAAAGCTTTTTCCGGTGGTATGCTTGAGAAAATTCTCAAAAAATCTACCGATACACTCTACAAGAGTATCGGTTTTGGTTTTGTAGCTACGGCTATGATGCAATCAAGTTCTCTTGTTTCGGTATTGACTATCTCCTTTATTGGGGCCGGACTTATTGGCCTTGCTCAAGGTATAGGGATCATTTTTGGAGCAAATATCGGTACGACCACCGGTGCCTGGCTTATGGCAGGCTTTGGTTTAAAAATTCATATTGCACAATATGCAATGCCCATGCTGGTTTTTGGCGTTGTTTTAATTTTTCAAAAAGCTAAATCGCTTAAAGGAATTGGTTATATACTGGCTGGACTTGGATTTTTATTTCTAGGTATCCATTATATGAAAGAAGGGTTTGAAGCTTTTAAAGATACCATTGATCTTGCTTCATTTGCTGTACCTGGCTTTAAAGGCATGATGATCTTTATCGGCATCGGTATACTGGCAACTGTCATCATGCAGTCATCACATGCTACTATTGTACTGATACTGGCGGCTCTGGCTGTAAACCAGATAACGTATGAGAATGCCATTGCTCTGGTTATTGGTGCCAATATCGGTACCACGATCACTGCGATCATCGGTTCACTCAGTTCAAATATTGACGGGAAAAGACTGGCAGGGGCACATTTGATCTTCAACCTCATTACAGCAGTCATTGCCGTACTGATAATGGATCAGATGATCTCTGCTGTCGCTTTCATAAGTGATCATCTGGGTATTGCAAGTGACAACCATACATTAAGACTGGCTGTTTTTGACAGTTTATTCAAAATAATGGGAGTGGTTGTATTTATACCCTTTGTAGATACACTTGTCAGTTTTCTTCAAAAGAGTATTAAACCCGGTAAAAAAGAAGTTGAAGAATTTGAAGGTGTCAAATATTTAAATGACTCTGTTTTAGAACTTCCGACAACTGCTATGGCCGCGATCATAAGAGAAACAAGGCATTTATATACCAATGCCTTTGAGATCATTACCCATGGATTAAACCTGAAAAGAGAGAATATTGTATCTGATATGCCCTTGGAAGATATCGTAAAAGACCCGTATAGCAACACTGCTATTGATATTGACACATTCTACAACCATCGAATCAAAGGTATTTACGGAGAGATCATCGATTTTTCCACCAAGGCACAATCACAAATGTCACCTGCAAATATTGAAGCGCTTTATGCCATAAAGCTAGCCAACAGAGATATTGTCGAAGCGATCAAAGATACAAAATATTTACAGAAAAATCTGATCAAATACGATAAAAATCCGAATCAATATATCAAGGAGCAATATGACAGTATCAAAATCGGTTTGGCTGAACTGTTGAGAAATATCGATCTGATCTCCAAAATGACGGAAGAGGATGAAATCATCCTGCTTTTGTCAAAAGCAAAAGTACATATGCAGCAATATGACATTCTGGCAAATGGGACACTTGACAAGCTGATCAGGCATGATCTGATCACCAATGAAATGGCGACCTCCCTGATGAATGACAGTGCCTATGCCTATAATATAAGTAAAAACTTTATTGCCATGGCAGAAGTCATTTTTATCGATGCGACAGGCGATATAAAAAATATTGGTGAAGATATGCTGATCAGTGATGAAGATGTTGATCTTATTTTAAATGCAAAGGAGACGTAATGGGTATCAAAAAGTTTATTGAAAGCGTCGTAGAATTATTGGAACTGGATGAGTTTGAAAACAGTGGTAAAAAGAAATCTCTCAAACGTCTTTTGGAAAAACTGAAAGCCAGAAAAGAGATACTGAATAAAGCAGTAAAGAAAAAAATAACCAAAAAAGAGAAAAAGGAATTAAAAGAAGAACTGGCGATCGTCACAGTGCAGATAAAAAAAGCTGAAAAGATACTGGATGAGCTGAACAACAAAAAAGAGGCCAAAGTCTCAAAAAAAATAAAGGACAACTAATATGGAAACAAATGATCAAAAACAATTTGAAATAAACGGAAATATGATCCCACTGGATGAACTGATTAAAAGTTACAGTGAGTCAAAAGCACAGAATGAAACAGAAAGCAAAGCAGTAAGCAAGCGGAAACATGAACAGGCTCTCAAACCGTATCAGGCGGAACTGATCAAACTTCAGAAACATCTTGAAGTAAGCAATCAAAAGATGATCATCCTTTTTGAAGGGCGTGATGCAGCAGGAAAAGGCGGAACAATTCGAAGAATCACACGATATATGAATGAAAAACACTACCGCATTGTGGCATTGGGTAAACCGACAGAAGAACAAAAGAGCCAGTGGTTCTACCAGAAGTATATTTCACACTTTCCAAGAGGCGGAGAGATCGTTCTTTTTGACAGAAGCTGGTACAACAGAGCCATGGTCGAATCCGTTTTCGGTTTTTGTACCCAAAAAGAGTATGATGATTTCATGAAAGGTGTCAAAGGGTTTGAAAAAGACTTGACAAGGCAGGGAACCACCCTGATCAAACTCTATTTCTCTGTGACCAAAGATGAACAGGCAAGAAGATTTGAAAGAAGAAAAACAGACCCATTGAGACAATGGAAACTCTCCGAGATCGATGTACAGGCACAGGACAGGTGGGATGACTTTACAGATACAAAGTACAACATGCTGAAACGTACACATTCCCACAATGCACCATGGACCGTTATACGATCCAACAACAAACAGGATGCCAGATTTGAAGCACTGAAAGTCATTCTGAACTCTATCGACTATGAGGGAAGAGATGAGACACTGGATTACTCACTCAATCCGAATGTCGTGATCTCAGGAGCGAGAGAAATAGAGATCATGGATGCACAAATAAGCAGGAACGGTAAATTCACAGGGTGATCTTTCATGTATAAGGTCACTACTGATGCTCTTTGGAGTATCGGCAGAGGTACCCTCTTCTTTATGATGAAAAATAATCAAAGAAAACCCCTATGGTGATCGAGGCTACCAGGAGTGATACGATCATTGCCGGTGTACCTTTTTTGAACCATAGACCCGGGGTGATCGCCAGACTGGGATCATTCTGTTCTCGGGAAAGATGCTCCGAGAGTGTGACAATATAGACATTGGCAGTTGAACCCAAATGCGATCCGTTACCGCCAAGTCCCACCCCGATAGCAAGAGACCACCAAAGTGGTGTCACATTGATACCCTGGGCTTCAAATCCAAGCAGTACCGGTATCATCGCTGTTGTGAACGGGATATTGTCTATGAGTGCGGAGAGTATCGCTGCTCCCCACATGAGTACAATGGCTGCGATCAGCAGATCATGCTGGACAAAGGGTAAAAGATATCCTCCCACATACTGCAGAAAATGACTCTCTTCCACTCCGCCCACAAGCACGAAAAGTGCAATAAAAAAAGTAAGAAGTGTTATCTCTATTTTGGCAAAAGTGACATCCAGATCGATCTCAGGTGCTAAAAAAAGCAAAAGGGTAAAGCCCAGTGCGGCAACCATCCAGGCATCCCATCCCAAATGGTGATGATAGACAAACAGTATGACCATGATCCCCAGCGTAAATAGAGAGGCATTCCACGTTTTTTTGTCACTAATAATGCCGTGCATACTGAAATCAATATTGTCGGTAACGATATTCAACTCTTTTTTGAACAGGATCTTTAATGTAAAGAGTATGGCAACCCAGACAAGAAAAACAATGCCTCCCATATGTGTAAAAAAGGTCATAAAGTCAATATCGGCCGCAGAGCCTATCATCAGGTTCGGAGGGTCCCCTACCAATGTTGCAACACCACCGGTATCGGAGAGTATAGCAGCAGCCATCAGATAAGGGATAGGTGTGATCTTCAGCGTTCTGGCAACGAGTATGATGACCGGACCGAAAATAACAACGGTAGTAACATTGTCAAGAAGAAGAGAGATGACTGTCACTGTAGAGCCCAGAAGCACCATAAGTATAAAAGGTTTCCCCCCGCTCAGATGAGCTACAGAGTAGGCAATTTTTTCAAATCCGCCTGTTGGGACCATGATCGCAACAATAGTCATCATTGAACCAAGCAGCAGTACGACATTCCAGTCAATAGCGTCAAGTGCCTTTTCTGGTGTATAGAAGCCCATAATCTGTCCTGCGATGATCATAGTGACTGCACCCAGCATCGCAAATTTAGTACGATGAAAACCGTGAAGTCCTTCTGTAAATATACCTATAAAAGTAATGATCATGATAGTCGCTGCGACTATCATTTCCGTTGTTAGATAGTGATATATGATCACTCCTTTCTCTTCTGTGCTTATAATATATTGTAACATATTACTAATTATAAAGTATATTAATGTAGCTTATATAAGAAATATCCCCTGAACTTTCTATATAGCGATATACCAATATTTTAACACATAGGGGATTTAAAAGCTTTTTTTATGCTATACTAATATAATTCAGAATAAACAATATAATAAGGTCAAGTTATGAAAAATCACTTATTCACTGCATCATTGCTACTGCTTCTCTCTTTGACGTTTTCAAATGCTCAAAATAATGAAAATAATAATTCGGAACAAAATAGAAGCAAAGTACAGCCCACACCGGACAAAAATACAAAAACAAAAACAAAAACAAAAAAACTACAGCAGCAAATCAATGAGCAGATGAAAAGAGAAAAAAAGTATGAAAAAGAGAAGATCTTTTATCAGGGTTCTGACTACAACCTCTCTGAACATGAAGTCGATCCCGATTCTCTCGACAGTATTAATGTCATTGAGCCAGACTATGATTTTGTCATGGATGATGTCTACTAGCACTTTTCTTTTTTATGACAGCTAACCTTATAACCTGCATTACTGTATAATCAGTTAATACAGGGCACCTCTAATAACCCTATACGTTCATAATGGGTTATTAGAGGTGCCCTACAGTCATTACAGGAAAGCACAATGTCATTCACTTCAGCAGCACTCTCAACTCCCATACTAAAAGCCCTCGCAGAATATGGGTATGTCCACCCTACACCTATTCAGAAAAAAGTCATTCCTCTTATTTTAGAGAAAGAGGATGTACTGGCAAGAGCACAGACGGGGTCCGGTAAAAGTGCCTCTTTTGTCTTGCCTGTTCTGGAACAATGGTCTCAAAATATTCCCGAGGGAAAAGCAAAGATCAAAGTGCTTGTCCTGACACCTACCCGTGAACTGACACTTCAGGTCGCAGAGTATTTTTCAGACTTTGGCAAGTATTTGGCACGCAAACCCAAAGTTGTCTCTGTCATTGGTGGGGAAAGCATTGGAGATCAACTCTATGCCATTCAGAAGGGCTGTGATGTACTGGTTGCCACTTCCGGAAGATTTTTGGATGTACTGTCAAAAAAGCAGATGAATCTCTCGCATATAGAATATTTAATTTTGGATGAAGCAGATAAAATGCTGAACCTTGGCTTTTCGGAAGAGCTCGACCTCATACTTGAAGCCATTCCTCAAAAGAGACAAAACCTTCTCTTCTCTGCAACCTACCCTCAAAAAATGCTTGATATCGCTGCCAAGATCACGAAAGACCCTGTAGAAGTCATACTTGAAGAGGAAGCACCTACGGTAGAAAAAATAGTACAGCGTGTCATAGAGGTCAATCCTGAAAACAGAGGTCCCTTACTGAGACAGCTTATGAAAAAAGAGAAATGGAAAAGTGTGCTCGTTTTCATGACCAATAAAAGAGCCACAGACAATATTGCCGCCAAATTTAGAAAACGCGGTTACCTGGCTGAATCTTTTCACGGTGACTTGACACAAGAAGACAGATCTGCGACCCTTGATGACTTTAAAGCCAAGAAAATACAAATTTTATTTGCCACGGACCTGGTCTCAAGAGGCTTGGACATAGACGACATCTCCTGTGTCATCAACTATGACCTGCCTCGTTCTCCTGCTGATTACATACACCGTATCGGACGGACAGGACGAGCAGGAAAAAGCGGACTGGCCATTACCTTCATAGGACATGAGGAACAGGCACACTTCAAAGTCATTGAGAAACGGAGCAGTATCAAACTTGAAAGAGAACAGATACCCGGTTTTGAACTTACAGGCGAAGCCCCTGTAAAACAAAAAGGACCTGCACCCGTCAAAGGAAAGAAAAAAAGCAAGAAAGACAAACTGCGTGAGCAGGCACTTAAGGCTGCCAAAAAGTAGCCTGTAACCTCCTCTATACACAATTATGGTAAAATTCCAAACTTTTAACTATCGTGTAAGGAATTCTACTTGTTTAACATTCAAAACTATTCAAAACAGAACATTAAAAATGATGTACTTTCAGGTGCTTTGGTCGCAGTTGCGCTTGTCCCTGAAGCCATTGCTTTCTCATTTATTGCAGGGGTGAGTCCTGTTGTCGGACTTTATGCTGCCTTCATCATTGGTCTTATTACCTCGCTTATGGGTGGTAAACCCGGTATGATCTCAGGAGCAACAGGTTCTGTTGCTGTGGTCTTCGTTTCACTTGGTTTATGGGTGAAGCAGCAGTACCCGGAACTCGATACGGAAGCGTTATCGATGATGATACTGCACTATATTTTGCTCACTTCCATACTTGCCGGTCTCATTCAAATTGCCATTGGTCTGATGAAGATGGGTAAATTCATCCGTCTGGTACCGCAGCCTGCCCTCTTCGGCTTTGTAAACGGTCTTGCCATTGTGATCGCACTGGCACAGCTTCCTTTCCTGGCACCTGCCAACATAGAACAGTATGATGGTTGGATGGAGATCATTACGGCTTCTCTCTCTGAGAATTACATCATGTACATTATCATCATCCTGACCATGGCAACCATGCAGTATCTGCCTAAAGTAAGTAAAGCTGTGCCTGCCGGTCTGGTTGCTATTGTGCTCATTACCCTTGTGGTCTACACCATGGGTATTGACACAAAAACTGTAGGACAGATGGCTGATCTCTCCAATGTCTCCTTCCCTCATCTCTATCTGCCTGACTTCTCCATACTGTTGAGTGCAGAGTCTTTGAAGGTCATTATTCCTACGGCTGTTATCGTAGCGCTTGTCGGGCTTATTGAATCTCTCTTAACACTCTCTGTACTCGATGAAATGGGTGGCGAACGCGGTTCAGGAAACAAAGAGTGTGTGGCCTTGGGTGTGGGTAATACCACAGCCGGTTTCTTCGGAGGTATGGCCGGGTGTGCAATGATCGGTCAGTCAGTCATCAACTTCACCTCCGGTGGTCTGGGAAGACTCTCCTCTTTCACCGCTGCTGTGCTCCTTATTATCCTTGTAGTCATGTTCTCCGATGTCATTTCGGCTATTCCTATTGCTGTCCTGGTGGGTATTATGTTCATGGTGAGTATCGGTACTTTTGAGTTCTCTTCTCTCAAGCGTATCAAACACATGCCAAAGTCTGATGCTTTTGTTTTGATCACAGTCACCATCATTACTATTTTCGAAGACCTTGCTGTGGCAGTTATTGCCGGTATCATCATTTCTGCTCTTGTCTTTGCCTGGGAGCATGCGAAGATCTTTGCACATACGAGTACCGAAAACGGTAAAAAGATTTATGAACTGGACGGTCCTCTTTTCTTTGGTTCTGTTACCTCTTTCAACGAGCAGTTTGATATTGAAAATGACCCGGATGAAGTGGTGCTTGACTTTAAAAAGGCAAGAGTGATGGACTCTTCCGGAGCAGAAGCCATTGATGCCTTGACAGAGAAGTACAAAAAAGCGGGTAAAAAACTGACGATCAGACACCTCTCTGAAGACTGTAAGAAGACCCTCAAAACAGCCGGTCCGTTCTGTACCTACGAAGAAGATGATCCTACCTATAAAGTGGCACACGACGTCTAAACACTTCTTCCATCAACATTAAAAGTGTTGATGGGAACTCCCCTCTTTTAAACTAATCCAATATAATTATGCTATAGTATAAGAAAAAAGGATGATTATGTTCTCGAAATACCTGATGATCTCTCTGCTATTCTCTTCTGTTCTCCTCTGTGGCAAACAGCGTATTGAAGAGAGAGGTGTCAAAGTGGTGACACAAATTTCCGACAAAATCAAGCAGCAGTACCTGGTAAAACGGAATATTCCGGAAGTATGTAAAAAAGTGCCTATTGACAATGAAATGCTGTGGACAGAGAACTTCGCCAAAAGTACCGTACCTGATGTCTGCAAGTCAACCTATGTCCATACCAAAGGGAAACTCCTTCCCATGACCATCTATGACGGTCTGGAGACTTATGGAGAACTGGAAGTCCTTGGAGCACTGAAAGAGATGCAGCATAACAAAAACATACTGCTTATTGACTGCAGAACAGAACAGTGGTTCAACTACCGTACCATACCCGGTGCTGTCAATATGCCGTTTAACTATTTTAAGTACCGTGATGACTTTGAATTCTATTTTGAATATGCCCTTAAACATTTGGGCGTGACGAAAGATGAAGAGGGAGAGTATGACTTCAGCCATGCAAAGACTCTGGTACTTTTCTGTAACGGTCCCTGGTGTACGCAGTCTCCAAGTATGATATATGCTTTACTCGATATTGACTATCCGCCGGAAAAAATAAAGTGGTACCGTGGCGGTATGCAGGACTGGCTGGGTGCAGGTATGACCTCCACCCGGGAAGTTGACTTTGAGGCTTTACATGAAGAACATTCCAAAAAGTAAAATAACAAAGGGCAGAAGTGCCAAAGCATACACAAGTTTTTGTGTACGGACAGCTTTGTAGATACCCCAGAAGAAGAGTATGATCACGGCTAAAGAGGCAGCAAGTATCAGGTTGGAGGATATACCTGTTTTCTCTGCAGCAGATGCCAGAGCTGTCAACAGGATAGAAAGGGAGAATAAACGTATCATTTTCCCATATCCTCTCTATTCAGTTTATCTACCATTCTAATACTGTCGAGTGCATTTTCCAAAATCTTCTTAGTGGAAGAGAGCGGTTTCATTCTCAGGTTGGTATCGCCTTTTCCAAGACTTTCATCCATGAGAACAGCCATGACCTCTTTTTCAAGCTCCTGGGTAATTTCAGAGATCTTCGCTTCTATAAATTCAATATTCATGCTGCTTACTTACTCTTCGGTCTGAAAATTTTAATGACCTCTTCATCGGCTTCCATAAAATGACCGCCAATAAGGTCTACACAGTAAGGTACCGCAGGAAAAACGGCATCGAGACATTCACGGATGGATTTCGGTTTCCCCGGAAGATTGATAATCAGTGCACCGTTGCAGATACCCGCTGTCTGTCGTGACAGGATGGCTGTTGGCACATACTGAAGGCTCACTGCTCTCATCTGTTCACCAAAGCCCGGTAGGAGTTTCTGGCAGACATTTTCCGTGGCTTCGGTGGTCACATCTCTTGGCGCAGGCCCTGTTCCTCCCGTGGTCACGATAAGATCACAGTTCTCATCACGGGAAAGATTAATGAGTGTGGTTTCAATAATACTCTGCTCATCCGGAATACAGCGGTATACGTATTCACAGTCGTTCAGCAAGTACTCTTTCATGGTATCCATGATCGCTACACCGGAGATATCTTCATAAATTCCCTGTGAAGCTCTGTCGCTTGTGGTGACAACACCAATTTTAATTTTGTCCATATTCTAACCCTCGTAGTAATTTGAAGCAATTATATCGAAAGTTGTTTAGGACTCTTACTCTTAGTGCACGATCTCCAAACGTCCGTCTTTTCCATAAGGGCTAAGCACTTTGTTGTGGTCAATGTATTCCGCCATAATAGAATAGAACGTCGTAAAAGTATTTTTCATATCGGTACCGTATTTCCTGAACCAAAAATACCCGTCTCCTTCATGATTGACGATGAAAGAGTTACTCAGTACACTATAGGTTTTTTTCTCATCAAGGGCTACCCATTTGTTCTCTATGAAAACCTTTATATTATCTACCCTCTTCCCCTTTTGTACGATCTTTCTCTCTTTTATCTTCTGTAACTGTCTTGGCAGGGTTATTCTGTATTTCAAACCGGAAACCTGCATGAGACCGCCTTCATCATATTGGGAAGCAGACCGTTCAAGTATCTCTCTGATGTATTTACCCTTAAGCTTCAGCATATAGGCGTAATTGGAAAATTCATCTATCTCCTTGAGCATTGTGTCCGTGATGTTCCCCTCGGGGTAGACCTTGCCTCCTCTGAATGCACCGGCATTGTTCAGTACCATATCGACTTTAAATTTCTTACGCATCAGGTCGTTGATCATATCGGCAACTGCAGATTCACTCTTTCGCAGTTCTGCCGATGTCATATCCCATGGGGCATTTGTTCTGCCTAGCACAATGGAAGCAGGAAAATTCTTTTCATAAGCTGCGACTTTTTTTGCTATGCTTACATCCGCTGTGACAGACTCAGTCACAGGTACTTTATGCATAGTGATCTCTTTAGATATCACCTTGCCGTCAGCAGCCAGAGGGATATCCACTCGGATGATCTGTGTACCTTGCTGACCACCGTTGACGATGGCTGTTTTATTGACACGACCGATCTTCTTGACATACTCATGTGAATGCCCGCCAAATATGAGGTCTATACCTTTTACCTGCTTTGCAAGTGCCACATCGTTTTTATACCCGATGTGCGAAAGTGCGACGATCACATCAACATCTTTCTCTTTCAAAAGTTTCACCATCATTTTTGCCGTTGAGACATTGTCGGCAACAAGTGTCACCTCTCTCTCACTCGTAACCAGAGGCAGGTCTTCCGTCATAAGTGAAAAAAAGCCGACCTTCTCACCATCAATCTCTTTAATGACATAGGGTTCACATTTGCCGTTCAGTGCAGAGTGGGAAATGTCCAAGTCACTACAGACAGAGGTAAACCTCACCCCGTCCAAAGCAGTAGCGAGTACCCTGCTTCCTTTGTCAAATTCATGATTACCAAAAGCATAGAGTTCATATCCGGCATCGGAAACAAGTGAAAAGATGGCCTTTCCTTTATAGGTATGAAAGAACCTGTTCATCAGGTCATCCCCGACCGAGACAAAGACAGTATTGGGATTTTTCTTTTTCATATCGGAAAAAACTGTGGCAATACGTGAAATACCACCCATCAGTACTTTCTCTTTTTTGCCATCTCCGTTCAGGTCAAACTTTTGAGTTGAAGCGGACATCATCCCCTGTAAATCAGCAGTTCCTATAATACTAATGGTTTTAGCAGCAGAAAAAACCTCAGGTGCAAGCAATAATAACGATAAAAGAAGTGATTTTTTAAACATAGTCCCAGCCTTAAAATATATTTAGACAAGTATAACATCAATGTATGTGGATTTAGTGGGAAATGGTATCCAAAACTACAAAATAGAGATTTTATGAAGATCTACCTTCAAGGGAATGTAGGTAGAATTGATCTGTGAAAGTACAATATACGTCGGGGTGGGACACTCCGACCTACGCGTACATGTACATTTTATTCATGAATTTTTCATATGTGAATTTTACCAAATATCATATATACATATATTTTGGAAAAACCCGTAGGTCGGGGTACCCCTACCCCGACATTCAATTAGCATAAATGTTTGTTTTAATGATTTGGTGGAATATTGGTAAATGTTTTCGGTAGATATGGAATTGATCTTTGAATATGTGATTTTTGTCGGGGTGGGGACACCCCGACCTACGCGGGTTTTAATATTTTTGCTTATGTGATCACCCGATCTTTAACAATACTCTGTCTAATGCAGAAGTGCTCAACAGACGTTTCAAATAGCCTAGAAGGTATGTCGCTTTGGTGATGTAGTAGCGTGGTTTTGGTTTTTCTGCCAAAAGAATGGTATGTACCACTTTTGCCACCGAGACTGCTTCCTCATTGAATGGTACAGACTTTTTTGTGCCATTGAGGCTTTGCAAGTATTTTTGACTAAAAACCGAATGTTCTACGTCGACATTCTCTTTGAGTTTGTTCACCGCTGTTTCTCTAAAGTGACTGCTAATGGGTCCCGTATTGAGCAATACAGGGTAGATCTCCGTACCCTTGAGTTCCAGTCTCAAAGTATCGGTCAAACCCTCTACGGCATATTTACTTGCATTGTAAGCCCCTCTTCCAAAAAGAGAAGCGATACCCAAGACAGAAGAATGCTGTATGATCTTCCCGTACCCCTGCTTCCGCATGACAGGTATAATTTGCCGGGTACACTCATGCAGTCCGAGAACATTGGTCTCGAACTGCTCTCTGAGTACCTCTGTACGAATGTCCTCAATGGCACCGGGCTGTCCGAACCCGGCATTGTTGAACCAGACATCTATCTTTCCCTCTTTCTCCAATACTGCTTCGATCACTGCTTTGATCTCGTCAGCCTTACGCACATCCAACTGCATCGCATCTTCAAATCCAAGTGATTGAAGCATCTCCACATCTTTTAAGTCTCTGGCAGTGGGGTAGACTTTGACAAATTTATCTTTCAAATACTTTGCTGTCTCCAACCCTATTCCCGTTGAACATCCCGTGATCACGATCGTCGTCATAATAAACCTTTTTTGAGTGAAATAATATGAATGCAAGTATATCTCTATTCTCCTTGACAGTGAAATATTCTGTTTTCTTTTGTATTCTTCGCTATAATTCGATTTATGAGGACGTCTTACATCAAAAAACTTTTAGCATCATTGTTCCTTGCAGCAACCTTTTTGGCTGCTTTCCACCATCATGATGATGCCGGTGTACATGAAGACTGTCCTATTCATATCCTTGAAGCATCTATCATTTCGGGTGATATTCCGCCAAAATCTCTACTTGAAAAGATCGAAATTGTTTATCAGACCCCTTTGGAAGCCATTGTTCCGCATCCTGATACATCTGTAACTACCACATACTTCGGTAGAGCACCTCCGTACTTCTCCTAAAATATAACAAACCTTTAACAATACACCATTAACACTATATTTTACAGGAGTAAAACCATGAATAAGATCCTCATGCTCTCTCTCGTCACGGCAAGTACACTTTTTGCCGACAGCGAGATAGAAGAGTTGAAAAAGCTGGTCCTAGATCAGCAAAAGACCATACAGGCACTGCAGACACGAATGAATGCATTGGAAGAGCAAAAGAGACCACAGGCGAGCCATGCAGATGTAAGCAGTGATGAAGCTGTTTCAGAAGCGCCGAAAAAGCTTGCACACAGTGAAAAAGCAAATAAAAGAGAGAAAACAGAAAAAGTTGTGGCAAATGAATATGCAGCATACGACACTGCGAATACAACTGCAGTCTCATCTGCTCAGGATGATACGATGACCGAGAGTCAAGACAGCTCTTCAAGCTTCGACCAGAGTGCCTTTCTACCGGGTATTGCACTCGTAGGAAATATGTCAGCCGTAGGCAGAGATGTCTCCAATGATCTCTATGCAAATTATGCGATCCCCGGTTTTATTCACACTCCGGGAGAACTCCCTTTCAATGAAAAGAGAGGATTTAACCTGAACTACGGTGAGTTGGAGATCTTTTCTACGGTAGGACCGTATATTGATTTCTTTTCTGCCTTTCACATTGCCAAAGACGGTCTGGAGATCGGTGAGCTTTACGCGACCACACGTACACTGCCTTACGGACTCAGGCTTAAAGGCGGTAAATTCAACAGTGAATTCGGACGCATCAGCATGAAACACCAGCATGCCTGGGCATTTACGACCATACCTCTGGTCTTTGAAGCATTTTTCGGACAGGAGGGTCTGAATGACGAAGGACTGCAGCTGCAGTGGGTAGCGCCGACAGACTTCTACCTCATGGCCGGTGCAGAGTTGATGCAGGGAAGCAACGAAAACAGTTTTGGAGATACCGACGGTATCAACGAGGTCAATGCCTACCTTAAAAGTTCATTTGACCTTTCCGACATGACCACCCTACTCGGCGGTGTGACTTATATGCAGGGTAAGAACGGCTTTGGAGATACAAAAATATACGGAGCCGACCTGACGATCAGAACAGATTTTGACAGTTACAGCAGCCTGACCTGGCAAAATGAACTGCTTTACAGAGAGAAACCATTGGAAAATAGCATCGAGGCCGATCAGGCGGGGCTATACTCCCAGTTGGTCTACAACTACAATCAGAACTGGTCGGGTGCTGTCCGTTACGATACACTTTTCAAAAATGTTTCGGATGAACCTGAGGGACTTGACAAATACAGCGCCATGCTGATGTACAGACCGTTTGAATTTACCAAACTGCGCCTACAGTACAGCTACGACAAGTCCAAATACTTTGCCGGAGAGCAGAAGGATGTACAGGAAATTCTTCTCGATCTGACATTTGAAGCAGGTGCACACGGTGCACACGCATTTTAAGGAGTTAAAAATGAAAAAAATATCTATACTGTTCTTACTCATATCAGCCTCTCTGTTCGCCAAGATCAATGTGGTGACCACTTATCCCTATCTGGCAAAGGTAGTGCATGAAGTCGGAGGCTCTGCAGTGCATGTCACTTCCCTGGCCTCACCCCGCATGGACCCGCACTTTATCGTACCAAAGCCATCACTCATTCCTAAACTCAGCCGTGCAGACCTACTGGTCATCAATGGTGCAGGTTTAGAGATAGGCTGGCTTCCCCCTCTTCTTAAAAGAGCCCATAATGCAGCTATTAACCCTGGCAGTAAAGGCTTTGCCGATGCCAGTAAGGCTGTGCACCTTATAGACAAACCAAAAACTGTCTCCCGTGCCTACGGTGATGTCCACCCTGACGGTAATCCGCATTTTGTCATGGATCCGCACAACCTCATTCCCATTGCCAAACTGATAGCAGGAAAACTCTCCCGGGTGGACCCTGCCAATAAAGGGATGTACCAGAGAAACCTCTCCGCTTTTCTACAGAAGTGGCGTGGTTTTCTCAAACAGTTTGATGGGCAGATGCATGCATGCCGCGGCATGAAAGTAGTACAGTATCATGAACTCTACAACTACCTTTTGAAACGTTACGGTATTAAGTCTCTGGCGACACTGGAACCGCTACCGGGCATCTCTCCAAGTTCAAAACACACCATTGAAGTGATCAATATTATCAAGCACAATAAGGTTGAAAAAATCCTTCAGGATCCTTACCATGAAAAGAAAACATCACGTTTTATTGCAGGGAAAACCAAAACAAAGGTGGTGGTAATACCACAGGATACCGGTGCCGTCAGCGGTACAAATACCCTTAAAAGTTTCTACCTGACAATCAGTGGGCGTTTATGTCACTGATCGAGTTACTCTGGCCGGCTTTTGTCCTTGCGATACTGCTGGTCTTCATTCATACGGTCTTTGGTCTGGAGATCATTCGCAGAGGGGTGATCTTCACAGACCTTGCCATCGGTCAGTTCGCTGCACTGGGGCTTGCCATCAGTGTTGCCCTCTTTGAAGGGGCACACAAAACTTTGTGGACACTGGGCTTTGCACTTTTAGCTGCTGTCACCATTGCACTCTCTGCACGCAGGGTACCGCATATTGAAGCCTTTATCGGTCTTCTTTATGCTCTGGGGATCGCTTCGATGATGCTTGTTCTGGCACAAAGCAGTGAGGGGATGGAACTTTTTAACAAGCTCAGTGCAGCGGACATCCTCTTTACCATGCCCGAAGATCTGCTGAACTCATTCCTGTTGTATGGTTTCATAGCCCTTGTGATGTTCATGGTCTATCCCAGAACATCCGGCATTGTGAAAGAGTTGATCTTCTTCTCGGCACTGGCGCTGACGGTCACCTCTTCCGTGCAGAGTGCAGGGGTACTGGTCGTCTTTTCTCTACTGGTCGCACCCTCTTATGCCGCGACCATACAGAAACGTTTTAAGCCGCTCTACTTTGCCTGGGTATTCGGTTCTGTGGCAGTCATCTCTGCTCTGATACTCTCTTACCAGCTTGACCTTCCGACCGGATACTCAATCATCTTTTGTGTGGTTGCAGCGACACTGCTCTATGTACTGCTGAAGAGCAGACCGGAGGGAACATCGTCTTAGAGAGACTTCTCTTTGACCTCTATCTGGTCTCCCACCGAGATCTGCCCACTTCTGACAATCCGGGCACGGTGACCGCCAATATATTTCAACCCCTGCATCATATCTTCTCCCAGGAGTCTAGAGAGGTAACGGCAGGGTGGACAGGTACGGACGATCTTAAACTCGGCAGTACCCAGCATAAAGGTCTTTCCCTCCAAAAGTGAAGCATCGAAATTTTTAATGACAAGATTGCGGCGAAGATCGAGGAAATCCAAATTAGTATCCAGGCGTTCATTGCAGAGTGCCAATGTCTCATAAGGAATGATACTGATCTCTCTGACATCCTGTGAAAGCTGCGGCTTGTTGAAAGTCCCCTCACCGTAAAAATAGCGGTCACCCTCAAGTCCCCTGCCCTTCACAACTCTAACAGACTCAACAGAGTGCAACGGTGCCTTGGCTTTCTCTCCTATGATGATGGCATGCAGTGTCATTGTTTTCATAAAAATGATTGTAGTCAAAAAGACTTTAGTCTAGGTATACTTATACTATAATTCCCTATGCATAAAACAATACCCCTTACCCTTGAACCGGCCTTTGTCAAAAACTATAGAAATGGATACCCGCTTATCTCCAAAGAAGCCTTGATAGACTGGCAGAAAGTCACAGAAGAAGGGAGCATAGTCACTCTCTTTGATACGCATAAAAAGTTCATAGCCAAAGGCTATTATGGTCGTCAAAATAAAGGCTACGGATGGGTGCTGACACAAAACAGAGAGGAAGCGATAGACCTCGCTTTTTTTAAAAAGAGATTAGCGGCCGCTTTTGCTTACAGAAAATCCTTTTTTGAAGATGCTGAAACCACTGCTTTTCGTGTTTTTAACGGCGAGGGAGACGGCATTGGCGGTTTGACCATCGACTACTTCGGGGGCTATTATCTGCTGACCTGGTACAGCATCGGCATCTATACTTTTAAAGAGGAGATACTTAAAGCCCTGAAGTCACAGGTGGATTACAAAGGTCTCTACCAGAAAAAACGTTTTGATGCCAAGGGGCAGTACCTGGACGACACCGATGACTTCATTGAAGGAGAGAGAGCACCTGAACCGCTCATCGTCAAAGAGGATGGTGCCAACTTTGCCGTCTATCTCGATGACGGTGCCATGGTCGGTGTCTTTTTGGACCAGAAAGAGGTACGAAAGACCATCAGAGACAAATATGCCAAAGGCAGAACCGTTCTCAATACTTTCTCTTATACAGGTGCCTTTTCCATCTTTGCCGCACTGGGCGGTGCAAAAAAAACCACCTCGGTCGACCTGGCGAACAGAAGCCGTGCCAAGACAGAAGAGCAGTTCCGGGTCAATGACATAGACCCTGCTACCCAGGAGATCATCGTAGAGGATGTCTTCAACTATTTTAAATATGCTGTACGAAAGAAGCTGACTTTTGACATGGTCGTACTTGACCCGCCAAGCTTTGCACGCTCTAAAAAACACACCTTTTCGGCTACCAAAGATTACACCAAACTCTTGAAAGAAGCCATTCAAATCACTTCCAAAGGCGGTATCATCGTGGCTTCCACCAATGCTGCCAACTTTGATATGAAACGTTTTAAATCATTTATTGACAAAGCCTTTAAAGAGCTCAAGGGGAAATACAGCATAGAGGAGACCTTTTCTCTGCCAAAAGATTTCAGAGTGAGTGAGCGTTTTAAAGAGGGGAATTATCTGAAGGTGGTGTTCATTAGAAAATCGTAAATGTGTTTGCAACGACAGAACAATATGATTTCAAGAATAATTATGCTTCTGTAGGGTGCTGTGTCCTCACAGCACCAAATATTCGGATGATTAATTATTATTGTGCCAATCGTATTATTGGTGTTGTCGGGGGACAACACCCTACAGAATTTGGATAGATATATGAAAAATAAATGTATTAGTTTCCAAAATTAAAGGTGCAATAAAATGTGCCTTTACGTGATTACTTCGCAATATTCCCAGCCACATTCAAAGGATCCCAGGTCTTTGAGATAGGCGGTGCGTAGCAGAAGTCCATCATACCGAGATCTTCCGTGGTCATTTTTGCGCTGATGGCCACGGCAATGGCATCGATGCGGAGTGCAGCACCGTTCTTACCGAGTATCTCCCCGCCTAAAATGACTTTGCTCTCTTTCTCATACACCAGTTTTATGTAAATGTCCTGCTGGTTTGGGTAGTAGTGGGTCTGGTTCTTGTCTTTGACAAAGACCGTACTGTAATCGATGCCCAGTTTTTCAGCTTCAGCTTCATCGATGCCCGTACGTGCAGCTTCATAGTCCATCACTTTGACACAGGAAGAGCCTAATGAGCCGGGATAGGTCGCTGATCCGCCTGCCATGTTGGTACCGACGACCCTGCCGAGTTTGTTCGCACCTGTGGCCAGAGGGATGTAGACATCTTTACCCGTGAACATGTGTTTGACCGTGGCACAGTCACCTGCCGCATAAATATCCGGAAAATTGGTCTCCCCGCGTTCATTGGTGATAATAGCACCGTTTTCGAGCATGGCAATACCGCTGTCGTTAAGAAATGCCGTGTTGGGTTTGAAACCTGTGGCAATGACGACAAGGTCAGTCTCGTATCGGTTCTTGTCGGTGAGGACTGTCTCGGCACTGCTTTCACCTTCAAAGCCCTGCACCGCTTCGTTCAGTACCAGCTCTACACCGTGTGAGAGAAGCTCCTCCTGCATCAGGTCGGTAATACGCTCGTCGAACATACGGTTGAAGACACGGCCGCTGCGCTGTATAAGCCTCACATGTTTACCAAGGTTTTTCATGGCTTCCACGACTTCCACACCAATGAACCCTGCTCCAATGACGGTGACATCTTTCACCTCTTCAGAGAGTGCTAATGATCTCATTCTCTCGCCATCTTCCATTTTGGTGAGGGTAAAGATGTTGTCCAAGTCTCTATTGGCAAAAGGAGGATTGATCACATTTGCTCCCGTGGCGATCATCAGTTTGTCATAATCCTGGATGAAAACCCTGTTGCCTTTCAAGTCCTTGACTTCAAGGGTCTTCAGTTCGGGAGAGACAGAGAGTACCTGGTGTTCCGTCTGAACATCAATGCCTGACTCACGCATCTGCTCAACCGTACGGGCAAGCATGTATTTTGGGTCAGAAAAGAAGTCACCCACATAGTAAGGAAGCCCGCAGGCACCGAAAGAGACGATCTTTCCCATTTCATAGACGATGATCTCCGCCTCTTTGTCTGTTCTTCTTGCTTTTGCTGCGGCTGACATTCCTGCGGCAATACCACCAATAATCACTATTTTCATTTTTGCTCCTCTCTTAAAATGTATATCGTTTATTCAAGATGTCCATACTCCATACCGAGCTGCATCAGGTCGTCTGGGATAGTGGCCTTTTTAAATGAGACATCTGCGATCTCTTTTCTGTCAAATCCGCCGTCATTGTAGCAGATGACCGAACTCTTCTCTCCTGCAAGCATGGCATCAATGCCGTGTGTCACAAAGTGAAAGGCCATGAGTCGGTCATGCACGGTCGGATTTCCCCCGCGCTGAATGTGCCCCAAAACCATAAAACGTGCTTCAACGCCCAGCGTCTCTTTGTACCACTCTGTGATCTCTTTGGTCTTATGCAGTGATTCGGAGACGATGGAGATGAAGTAGTGCCTGCCCTCCTTCTGCTGCTTTTTAAAGAGGGACTCATAGGCTTTAAGGTCATAGGGGATCTCGGGTATCAGACACATCTCCGCACCGGAGGTCAGGGCGGAGACCAGTGCCAGGTAGCCGCACTCTCTTCCCATGGTTTCGATGACAAAAGCACGCCCGAAAGAGGAGGCAGTGTCACGAATGGAGTCTATGGAGAATTTGATGACATTGAGTGCCGTGTCCACACCCAGAGAGTACTCCGTACCGGCAATGTCATTGTCGATGGTCGAAGGAATACCGCAAAAGTTGATGTCGTCACACTCATCGCTCAGTTTCTGCATACCGCGAAAAGAGCCGTCTCCGCCAAGTACGACCAGGTAGCCGATGTTGTATTTGCGCAGGTTCCCAATGGCCTCTGCACGGTAGTGCGCCTCCATGAAACGCTTTGAACGTGAAGTTCCAATGATGGTACCTCCGCGTGAAATGATGCCTGCTACATCTGCATAATGAGCTTCTGTGATACGGTCATCTATAAGCCCTTCATAGCCCTCTTTCACAAAGTATGGGATCATTCCTTTTCGTTTACTGTATTCAACAAAACGCTTCAGGGCGGCATTCATTCCGGAAACATCACCTCCGGAACAGAGTATGGCAATATTTTTCATAGTGGACATGGGTATCCTTTAAAGGGTCATAATTATGATTATAACATTTTTACGTTAGCATACGTCAAGAAAATATTGGAGCAGCAGACATGACCGACCAGGAACGCATCAACCAGCACAAATACCGTATTAGCAAAGAGGACAGAAACTTCTACTACTCTGACGAGGCCAGAGGATTAAGACTGCAGGTCGATTACCAGAAAGTGGAGGTCAAACTCAAAGAGGCGGGTGTACATGACACCATCGTCATTTACGGCTCTGCCAGAACACCAGAAAGCGAGCCCATGTACAATGAGGCGCGCAAACTGGGTGCCATGATAGGAAAAAGCGGTAAAGGGCCCGATGACTGCCGTGTCACGCTGATGACCGGTGGAGGTCCCGGCATCATGGAAGCAGCGAACCGAGGGGCGCATGATGTGGGTGCCAAGTCCATCGGGCTGAACATCACCCTGCCCCATGAACAGTTCCCCAACCCCTATATTACAAAAGAACTATGCTTTCAGTTCTACTATTTCGGTATCAGAAAGCTGCATTTCATGCAGCGCGCAAAAGCGCTGGTGGTCTTCCCCGGCGGTTTCGGCACGCTCGATGAACTCTTTGATCTGTTGACCCTCATACAGACAAAAAAGAGTCCGCTTATTCCTATTGTGCTGGTTTCCAAATATTACTGGAGTAATGTCATCAACTTTGACTTTTTGGTGGCACAGGGTGTCATCACTAAGGAAGACCTGGAACTCTTTACTTATGTAGAGAGTGCAGAAGAGGCATGGCTTGCCATTAATTCCTGGTATAAAGTAAGGGAAATTACGCTTTTTTAGATAATAATTATCAGAATAATGTTATAAAGTACTTTTATTACACTCATAAAGGTTTATTTTGGAAATTACACATTTTTTTGAAGCCCTTTGGCAACTCAGTATTGCCATGGCACCCTACATTCTTTTCGGTCTTGCGTTTGCAGGTATTTTGCATGAAGTCGTCCCCGACAGCATCGTAACTAAGCATCTGGGGAAAGACAATGTCTCTTCCGTAGTCAAATCTACCATCTTCGGCATCCCCCTGCCTGTCTGTTCCTGTGGTGTCATTCCTCTGGCGACTTCCATTAAGAAATCAGGGGCAAGCAAAGGGGCAACCCTCTCTTTTCTCATCTCTACACCTATTACAGGCGTCGATTCCATTATGGCAACATACGGTATCTTCGGCTGGATCTTCACGCTCTACCGTGCAGTCACTTCAATGATCATTGCCATGGTAGCAGGCATACTGACCAATATTTTCGACAAAGAAGAGATAAAAGAGGAAGAGAATATACCTGTAGGTCGGGGTGCCCTCACCCCGACAATGAATAGTGGTAACACCCTCAAATTCAACAATCCCACTAAGCTATCTGCTTTAGGTGATAGCAAACCAACTGCCAATACATTTTCCATGTCAACACCCAAAAAAGAGGAGGAGTCTTGCGGTACAGGTACCGGTTCCTGTTGTAGTGCAGGTGCAGAGGAGAAAAAGGGCTTCTCTTTTACGGCAGCCATGAAGTATGCCTTTGTGACCCTTCTGGGAGACATTGCCAAACCACTCTTCTGGGGACTTCTGCTCGGAGCGCTCATTACCGTTGCCATTCCGGAAAATCTTTCCGAACTGCTCCAAACTTATGGCTGGCTCTCTTACATTATTGTTATTATTATTGCCGTACCCATGTACGTCTGTGCAACGGCTTCTCTGCCGATCGCCGCAGGTCTTATGCTCTCCGGTGTTTCTGCCGGTGCCGCTTTTGTCTTTCTCTCTGCCGGTCCGGCAACCAATACGGTGACCATTGGTGTGGTTAAAAAGATGATGGGTACAAAGTCTCTGATGATCTATTTGGGAAGTATTGTCATTGGAAGTATTGTTTTTGGTCTTGGCTTAGACTACATTTTTGACAAGTCTGCCATTGATCCGGCAACACTCATTCATCTGCATGAAGAAGCAGGTATCATTTCAATTGTTTCGAGTATTGTACTTTGGACTCTGGTATTGTGGTTTATACTGAAGCCTTACTTTACAAAGAAGGAGGAGTGTTCGGGAGGATCTTGCTGTTCATAATAGCACTAAGGGCTATTATGAAATTTTTTGACTTAGGACATTTTCTTCTTCCAGTATTTCATCCACGTATGTTTCAGGTTTGCTTTTGCAACATGCTGGTATTTTTTTGGAAGGTTCTGTCTGAGATTTCTCTCCAAACGCTTGGAGAGTGTTTTATTTTTAACGATCGCTCTAAATCCGCCTGCACCCTGCTGATGGGTACCGTAAAGCGAGAAGGCTGTGATCGCCAGACCGTTTCTTTTTAATGATTTGATATTATCTGTCATGATCGCTTCAAAGATCCTGTCCTGATTTCTCGGTCTCTTCCACTGACTGTAAGGTATTTTCAGTTTCTTTGCATATGCTCTTGCTGTCTTAGGCATGATCTGATAACGTCCATAAGCACCGGAACCACGGTTATATGCATGATAATTTCCAGTTGTAGACTCATGTTTGATCACCTTTTTAATGATCGTATTCATATGTTTCTGACTCAGGCCGGCACTTTTTGCCAAAGTGCTATGTGAGGCATGTGCAGTAGAAGCTGTCATAAAAAGTGTAAAAAGTATGGCTTTTTGATGTTTGAGGAACTGTTCGACCTTAGCCTGTAAAGATAAGTGTGTAGAGAGTGTATGTAGTTTTCTTTTCATTCTTGATACTGCGATAGTAGACTCCTTAAATTAAAATCAATCAAATAATTTGAATTTTTAGGAGTATACATAAATAAATTTAAACAAAAATAAATATTTTCTTAATTTAAACTTATGAATATGTAAAAGATCACTCTTCCAAAATCCATGTTTTTGCTTCATCAAGCTCATCAAAAGCAAAGTTCTTTACAGTCGCATCGACAAAGTGACCCGTCACCATTTCCCCAAAATCACCCACAAGAGAGTTCGTAACAAAGGCAAGTTTCTTGATCTCTTTATGATGGTTTTTTATAAAAACCAAATGTCTGTTGAATGCCGCAAAATCTTCCCAACCGGGAAAAGATTCCGTATATATGATCACCCCGTTCAATTTACCCTGCTCCTCAATAAAAGGATCAATGATCTTGACTGCATTGTCAAAATCCTCTTTCTTAAGTGAGCCGTGCGGTTGCAGTGTGACTATTTTTGATTCTGTATCCAAAATGGTATTTAACATAATATTCCCTTTTTTATTTATATAAACGTATTATAATTAATAATAGTTAACAGAAAAATATGACAATATGACATATTTTTCTCCAAACACAACTATATACATTATAATATAACCCATAATTAACAAAAGGAATACCCTATGGAAGGTAAGATGAAAGTACAGTATAAGATGTTGTGTGAGAACGATGTGCAGATCGAGGTTGCATTACAGGAGATCCTCAAAAATGAAAAAGTGATCAAAGTGATCAAAAGTGAATTTGCAAAAGGTTTGAGAAATATTGCTGTCTTAAGCAGCTCTGACTGCAAAGTCGAGATCAGTACAGAAAAAGAGATCTTTGCTTTTGAAGCAGATAAAAAAGATTTTGCAGACCTCATAGAACTGGCAGAAGAAGATGCCAAAGCGCATAAACGCATCAAAAAAGGCTGTGCCGGTATTGAAATTGTAGATTTCTCTACCGAAGTCGCTTCCTAATCTTTGACTGAATCCTTTACGGGCACTTTTGCGGAAGGTGTCTCTCTGCGTGTGTGTTGAAGGTGATTCTCCTGATCGTCAAAGAAAATGTCAGCACCAAAGGCTTTGACCACTTCATACTTTTGTACACCACCCTGAAAAAAGGCTTCATCGACACGCACACCCCAGCCTTCAAGTGTACCGAGCACACGTTCATGGGTAGAAAAGTTTCTGGCCGTGACCAGGGCTGTACGTATAGGTGAGGCTTCCATAGGAAATTTGTCCTGTATTTCAGAGATGGTTTTTAAAAATTTAAAGAAAGGCCCTTTGCTCAAAGGATTTTTCGCATGCTGCCGCTCATATTCAATGAATGCTTCCAGTCCACCTTGCTGATACACCTTTTCACTTTCATTTCCAAAAATAACCGCATCACCATCGAAAGCAATTTTGACAATGTCACTCTCCTCTGAGGTAATGGGTGTATGTGGCAAGATGGTCGCTGCTGCAACACCTGAGTTGACTGCTTCTTCCACATCGGGTGCATAAACGGAGAGAAAAAGGTCCACCTTAAATGCTTCGAGGTAGCGTGTCACAGGTGTACCTGCCGTCCAACCCGTACGTTCTATGTCAAGTTTGTAATGTTCAATGGAACGTCCTATTCTCAAGCCTGTGGCTGCATTGTTACGGGAGAGAATAATGACTTCAATGAGTTTATTGTCAAACTTTTTATTGATGGAGAGGAGGTTCTGCACAAAACGAAAAGCCGACCCTTTGGAAAGTGGGTCATCCAGATGTTCCAACTGGTGCCGATAGTATGCTTCCAGGCCTTCTGAATCAAAAATGCTGTTCTCTTCTTCCAAATTGAAAAGTGCCCGTGAAGAGATCGCGATCACAAGTTTGTCCTCGAGTTCGTATGCCATACTATTACCTTTTTGGCACATTTTAGTCAATTTTACTTTACAGCTGCTGTAATGAATGCTGATAATATTGACAGAGGAGTGATATATTTTCTGCTTTGGCATATTTTTGGCACTTATTTCTGTTATAATATTTGTATACAATCATACATAGGAGAATTAGAATGAGTTTTGGAAATATCATACTGTTGATCATCATAGGGGTGGGTGCCTACCTGGTAGTCATCTACAATAAATTTGTTTCACTCAGAGCCGGTATGGATGCCTCATGGTCTGACATCGATGTACAGCTAAAGCGTCGTTATGACCTTATACCTGCACTGGTTGACACGGTCAGAGGCTATAAAGAGTACGAAGGTGACACACTTGAACGTGTCATTAAAGCGAGACAGCAGGGACTGAGTGCAGGAACAATGGATGAAAAAGCTGCCGCGGCAAATATGCTTTCAGGTGCGCTTGGCAAAATGTTCGCCCTGGCAGAAGCCTACCCTGACCTTAAAGCAAACACAAATTTTTTGAAGCTTCAGGATGAACTTTCAAACCTTGAAGATGCCATTCAAAATGCAAGACGTTACTACAATGCCATCGTGAGAGACTACAATGCAAAAATAGAATCTTTCCCGGACCTGTTCGTGGCACAGAAGTTCAACTTCACCAAACGTGACTACTTTGAACTGGATGAGTCTGAGGCTGAAGCTGCCAAAAAAATGCCTAAAATTGACCTTTAAAGGGTCACAATGTTCAAAAAACTACTTATCACCCTGCTTCTTGCAGGGTTCTTCAACACACTTTTTGCAGAAAAGATCAGCAATTATAACATTGATATCCATGTAGAACAGAGTGGTGAACTCGCGATCACCGAAACCCTGATCTATGACTTCGAAGGCTTGGAAAAACACGGTATTTTCAGAGATATTCCTTTTCAGATCAAACACGGAACGACCATTAAGGACCTCGGTCTTTATGATTTCTCCGTCACGATGGATAAACAGCCTGTTAACTGGATGAAGTCTACCATGCACTCTACCATGGCCGGAGAGATCATCCGCCTGAAGATCGGTTCAGCTTCCAGTTTCGTCACAGGTACACACAGCTACCAACTACACTACCGTGTCAAAAAAGGAGTACTTCCTGCCTCTCAAGACAATACAAATGATGCCATTCGCTGGAATTTCATTGGTACAGGGTGGGCAGTACCCATTTACAATGTAAAAGCCAGGGTCATCCTCCCCACATCACTTTCACAAAACATGGTTGCTATTTCTACCTTCACAGGACGCTACGGTGTACAAACTTCTGCTGCCAAGAGTAGATGGCTTAACCCACAGGAGCTGGAGGTTAGCGTTGAAAAATTGGCGCCGCATGAAGGTGCAACCGTTGAACTCGCTTACCCTGCCAATACTTTGGATCAAAATGGACAGGACAATGTCAAACCCTCTTTCATGGACTGGTTTTTAAGTTATTGGCACTGGGGTGCATTGGGCGGATTCCTCCTCTACTTCTCTGCCATGCTGAAACGCTATGGTGGATTTAAAGACAAACGTGCCGTTGCTGTACAGTATGAACCGCCAAAAGATCTCTCTGTCCTTCAGTCAGGTCTCATACTCGACAAACATGCAGACAATGAAGACTTCTCTGCTGCTGTTTTGGAATTGGCTCAGTTGGGCTATCTGGAGATAGACAACCAAAATGAAAAAGCTGACCCTGTCTTACGTAAAATAGACAAGAACAGAGACGGTCTCACGACCAACCAGAAGTATCTGCTCTCGAGCATTCTCTTTAAAGGTAAAAGTGCCTTTGCTCTCTCTAAAGGCTCAGCTTCTGTTGCTGAAAAACTCAAAGCAGGTTTTTCTCACATCAATGACAATCTTTATAACTGGTCTGTCGCTGAGGGGTATATGGTTGAGAATCCGCAACGTGTACGTAAAAGTTTCCTCATGAAGAGTATTTTGCTCCTCATCCCTGTCATACTGCTTACCGGATATACTTTATACAAATCTGTCGGTGAAGAAGCACTCTTCGTACTCATTTTCCCTCTTGCCTTTGGTGCCGCAGGGCTGAGTGTTATCATCTCCAATAAAAGCATCACCCAGAAACTTCTCGGTTCAGTATTTGTCGGCGCCGGTATGATGCCTCTACTCATGTTCCAGAGTGAAGGTCACAGCATAAAAGATATGCTTATGGGACCGTTGGGTGTGTTACTTGTTATTATTCTGGCTATGGTATTCGTTTATTATCGGTTAGGGAACTTTACACCCAAAGGTGCACGTGCACAAAAGCATCTTTTAGGACTGAAAGAGTTCGTCAAACGTGTCAAAGAAGATGAGATCAAAAGACGTTTAGCTACAGATCCAAACTATCTCGACAAAATGCTCCCCTATGCCGTTCTTTTCCACGAAACCAAGCACTGGGTCAATTTCTACGACCTTCTCAATGTATCAACCCCGATATGGTACCACGGTAACCTGCACAGCATGAACAACTTCTCTTCCAGCGTCAACGACGCATCTACCCCGCCAAACACAAGTTCTTCCGGCGGAGGCGGCTTCTCAGGAGGCGGAGGATTCTCCGGCGGTGGCGGAGGAGGTGGTGGTGGAGGTTCGTGGTAGCCAACACGCAAAACTCGTTCCCACCCTCTCCGGTAGGAATGCATCTATAAGTTTAAAAGAGATATTGAGTCTCCATGGTATGAAAGAGTGCAGTAAAATACCAATTGAAACGTAGAGCCTCTATCAAAGCAAACAGAAACATGTTTAAACCTAGTGTCTCACCTGCACATCATTCTTCTTGATACTCGCGATCAACGCTGCAAGCTTTTGATGTTTCTCCTCTTCTTTCTGCAGTTGATCCTGTCCTTTCAGGTTGAAAGTTGAGAGTTTTTTATCGAAATAACCCGTATCAAAAACAGCATTTCTAAAATCTTCATCTTTAACTATCTGTCTGTGCAGGGTAAGGTTTGTAGGAATACCCTGAATTCGGTATTCACATAGCGCTCGTTCCGCTTTTTTGACAGCACCTTCCCAGTCAATGGCAAAGACGATCAGTTTTCCGATCATCGAATCATAATAGGCAGGAATGGTATAACCCTTGTAGGCAATGGTATCAAGACGGACTCCTGGCCCTCCTGGAGACATATATTCAGTAATGGTACCTGGTTGTGGTGCGAAATCTTTTTGGGCATCTTCTGCATTGATCCTGAACTCAATAGCATAACCCTGAAATTTGATCTCTTCCTGTAAGAACTTTAACTTATCGCCATCTGCAATTTCGATCATTCTTTGGACCAGGTCCATACCGGAGATGATCTCTGTCACAGGATGCTCTACCTGTATACGGGTATTCATCTCCATAAAGTAGAAGTTCTCGTCTTTGTCTACCAGAAACTCAATGGTTCCTGCACTCTCATAGCCCAGTTTGAACATGGCTTTGGTTCCTACTCTGTACAACTCACGTCTTGTAGAGTCTTTCAGGTTCGGTGCCGGTGCGATCTCCACTACTTTCTGATGCCGTCTCTGAATGGAACAGTCTCTGTCTCCAAGATGCACTACATTTCCGTAAGAGTCTGCCAGTATCTGTATTTCAATGTGTCTCGGGTTTTCCAGATAGCGTTCAATAAAGACTTCATCACGGGCAAAGTATTTGACGGATTCTGACTGTGCCTCTTCAAAGAGTTTTTTGAACTCAGATGCCTCATGCACAATACGCATACCGCGTCCACCGCCACCAAAGGCTGCCTTGATGATGACGGGGTAGCCTATTTCATTGGAAAAACGTTCTCCCTCTTCAGCAGAAGAAAGAGGCTCATCTGTTCCTGGAAGTACGGGAACCCCAAGCTCTTTCATGGCATTCTTGGAAGCGATCTTGTCACCAAAAAGTGCAATGTGTTCCGCACTTGGACCGATGAAAATAATACCTTCACGCTTACATGCTTCTGCAAAATCTGCATTTTCAGACAGGAAGCCATAGCCCGGATGCACGGCATCACACTCAGCTTTTTTAGCCAAAGTAATAATACGTTCATAATCCAGATAGGCATCAATAGGATTCCCCATGATCGGGTAAGCTTCATCTGCTTTTTTCACCCAGATACCGTCAATGTCTACCTCTGAAAAGAGACATACTGAGACAATATCCAACTCTTTACAGGCACGAATGATCCGCAAGGCGATCTCCCCGCGGTTGGCAATCATTACTTTTTGTATTTTTTTCATAGGATCTCCAATTAGCTATAAGAAAATACTACAGTAAAAAGATTAATGAAGGTTATATTTAAGTATCTACTTTCTAAATATCCAAAACCAGTTTAACAGGACAGTGGTCAGACCCCATGACCTGGTCGAGTATGTCTGCATCGACAATTTTGTCTTTCAGGTCATCCGAAACGTAGAAATAATCAATACGCCATCCGACATTGTTTTTACGTGCAGCAGCACGGTAAGACCACCAGGAGTAACGGTCTGCTTCGTCTCCATGTACATGTCTGAAAGTATCTATGAAACCGGAAGCTAAAAGTTTGTCCTGCCATTCACGCTCCATTGGCAGGAAACCGGATGTTTTTTCGTTTGCTTTGGGACGTGCCAGGTCTATGGGACGGTGAGCCGTATTGACATCACCACAGACAACAATTGACTTTCCCTGCTTTCGTAAGTCCAGAATATGCTCTAAAAACCTGTCATAAAATGCCATTTTATACGCCAGACGCTCTTCACTTCTCTGCCCATTCGGAAAGTAGACATTGAAATAGGCGATGTCGCCAAAGTGGTACTCATTGATACGCCCTTCATCGAGTATGTCGACATGGTCACAGGAGAAAGCTTCCCCTTTGACATCGGTATAGAGTGCGACACCCGACTGACCTTTATTGCAGGAGGAGTTAATACTTTGAAATTTGTACTCCCGGTCAAAAATTGAATCTGGGATCTGGTCTGCTTCTGCTTTGATCTCCTGGAGCCCAAGAAAATCTACATTTTCATCATCGATCCATTTGAGTGCTTCTTTTTTTTCTACCGCACGAATACCGTTCACATTCCATGATATAAAAGTGACTTTTGCCATTGTGTACCCTTTAACTTATTTGGATAGAATAATATCAAAATAGACTTCAAAGGATGACCCATGGCACAGGAAGACAAAGTACGCTGGGATGAGAAATACACGAAGAAAACAAAGATCCCGGAAGAGCCTATAGACTTAGTCAGAGAGTATGCACAACTCGCACCGGGCAAAAAAGCTTTAGATCTTGCCTGTGGTATGGGAAGACACAGCAAATACCTCGCGTCAGAAGGCTTTGAAGTCGATGCACTTGATATTTCATCGGTAGCTATTTCACACTTGCAGGGATTTGAACACATAACTGCCAAAGAGGTGGATTTTGACAGCTACACGCTGCCTAAAGAAACGTACGATCTCATTGTCTGTGTCTATTTTTTAAAGCGTTCTCTTTTTGCACAAATGATCGATGCACTCAAACCAAACGGTATACTGCTCATGGAGACATTTTTACATGACCCGGCCAATGAACGAGAACCTTCCAACCCTGCTTTTCTTCTGAACGAAGGAGAGTTGGAAGCATATTTTGATGACCGCTGCGAACTGTTGCATATTACAGAGTTTCTGGACAGCGACTACATGGGCTACAAAACCATGAAAACACAAATGGTCGCCAGAAAAAAAGGCGGCGGTATGTCAGATGAGGATTTTTGGGCATAGATACTGCCCTACTCTTTTAAATGATTGCACTATTATACGGAGACACCATGAAGAGGCAATCAAATCAGAACACATTCATCGCCTCAGCAAACCTCTGCTCATTTGTTAGAAAACACTTCTGGTACATCGCTTCACTCATATACTTTTTTAAAACTGCTTTAGGCACTACCAGAGACGGAAGCCCCGATGCACCAGGTGCGATCTCGTATTTCCCATACTGTATAAGTAGACCTTTGTCCGTGATCGCAAAATAGCCAGGCTGCGTAAAGTTCAGTAACTTTTCCTTCGTTTCAAAATAAGAAATAAACTCTTCGCTCGCAAGTTCTTTAACCACACGCTTCAAGACATACAGCATAAATGCTTCATTGTCTCCAAAAAGATCTTCCCAGTTTATCTCCATGCCGTATTCTCTGTCGTAAATATAGTGAGAGATGTGCCCATTACCATGAACAGCACCGGCACCATAATCATACTGAAATACTTCGAGCGTAACAACATTGTCATTCAAATACTCAAGGTCTTCTCTGTAAGTATACTCACTGATATCCATACCGTCAATGCTGCATTCCGTTAAATTGGTATCTACAAGATATTCAGGATCCACTTTTGAAATGCTAAGAGATTCTGCTAGCATATCACCTAACATAAAATTCTTCTTTTTGATGAGTTTAAATCTTTCCATCGGAGATATGTAGCTGTAGGATTCACAGGACTTACCATACTCCTCTTTCGTGTCTATCATCCGAAGTAGTTGCTTTTTAGGAATATTTACTTGACTCTCTTTCTCAGCGTTCTTTGCGGCATATACAGAAGCTGTACCTAGAGACAACATACTCATGAGAAGAAATAATTGTTTGAACATTGCCTACTCCTTTTGTTATTTCGTCAATTAGTTTACGTTCATATGAGATTATATTTCAATAGTGTGATGTAATTGTGTCAATTTCCACATAAACACTTGACACTGACTCCAGTGATACGCCGTGATCATCGCAGCACAGGAAACAACAACGACCAGCCACCCTTATCCATGATTTTAAGAACATCAATAATTAATAGATGGATAACTGTAAGAAATCATATGAAATTTAAAGTTTTAAAGACAATTGAACCCCTATTTAAGGGAGGGGGTTAAATGAAGAGAGAACTCACCAATCCAATAAGTCCGCCAAAGACACCACCCCAGACCACGAGCCAACCCAAGTGAGCTTTAATGAGCTCCTGAACAAGTTCTTTCACCATTTTAGGCGTTAGCTCTTCCAGGCGTTTGGTAATAAGTTCTTCGACAGACGCTATCATATCTTCACTCAAGGCAGAGTTTTGTATATGTCTATCCAGCTCTATTTTGAAAGCATCAGAAGAGACAATGCTGCTCACCGCTGCTTTGAGTTTGTGAGAAAAAGGTTCACGCAGAGTCTCCAACGCAGTCTCCCCACCGAACATAGCCACAGCCCCGCCGAACTGAGACTCCATGACGGTTTTCGAAAGTGCTTCAAAAGCAGGCGTAAAGTCTGCCTTCTCCACCAAAGGAGAAAGGTCTATCTTCTGCTCTTCCTCTGCAAAAAACTTACTCAACTGCTCCTTACTAAAGAACTGCTTCATGATCATCTCTTTGATCGACCGTTTAAAGGTATCGAAATTTTTCTCAATGACACCGGAACCATACAAAAACGGTACCTTCTCAAAAAGCATATGTATCGCAAGCTGATTGGTCACCGCCCCGGAAAGAGCAAAGAGTCCTGTAAAAAGCACTGCAGTATGGTAAGACTCAGGCAAGAAAAAAGAGAGACCGATCAACAATACTGAAATGAGATCAGTCATGAAGGATTTAGACATTTAACGCTCCGTAATTTTTATGAGAATATAGCAAAAAAATGTTAAATCCTAGGTGCATAAGGCTTATTCAATGCAACCGTGCATTGGAGTGTAGCCATCTCCATCTCTCCTATGGCTATATCTATAGGTTTTGCAAGAGTCAGATACTCCTTTACGGTGATCTTTCCCAGTGTATAGAGTAAATAGTGTGCTTCAAGCTGTTTTTGCAAGGTCTGCAATGAAATATTGGCACTCATCTTTTAGTTCCTTTATCGTTAAGATAGCGTCATTATAAAGGATTTTAAAAATAAACGTAAGGGCATCTGGAAGAAAAAAAAATTCCCCAGATGCCTAGTTTAGCAGTATTGACTCAAGTTCTTTTACGGAACGAATGGCATCCGTATGCTCTGTAAAGCCCCAGTCTACCATGAAGTATGGGATATTGGCATTTTTACTGGCCATTTCATCACGCGGACCGTCACCGACAAAGACCGACTTGTCATTGCTGTGCTTCAGTTCGTCGAGTATTTTGTAAAGCATGTCAGGGTAAGGTTTTCCCTTTTCGACATCATCATAACAGGCAATCGCATCGAAATGCTCGTAGACACCCAGGTGGGTCAGTGATTCAATGGTCGATCTTCTGTAGGCATTGGTCGCGACTGCCAGAGCATGACCTTCTGACTTCAGGGTTTCAAGCAACTCTTTTATGCCGTCATACAGTACCAGTTCCTGTTCATGATGCTTTGTATAGTACTCAGAGAACCAGCGTTCATGGTCGGCATCGAAACTTTCTGCATGGTAGAAAGTCTTTGCCGGGTTCAGGGTGTGGTCATTGACCATACGAAGTATGTGCTTAGAATCCATAGGTTCAAAGCCAAGGTTCTGGCGTACATAGTTAATAGCATTGGCAATGGTGAGTGAAGAGTTCACCAAAGTCCCGTCCATGTCGAAGATGATCAGTTTTTTATCCATTTAGCGATTGTCTTTTTTCTGAGTGACTTTCAAATAAACAGAGAGTGCAATGATAAGTACTGAAATAGCAACGATAAGGTAGACAGCATAAAGAAGTTTACCGGGGTCTGTTAGGGCGAACTTGAAGACCAGCATCAGTGCTTCAATGGAGATGGCAATAATGATGGAACCCAAAAAACGTACCATCGTCTGGTGGCTGTCTTCCGAGCTTCCTTTCCTTTTCTCTTTTCCCAGTACCTCTTCTTCAAATATGGCTTTCACCAGGTCGACAATGGCCAGAGAGAGGGTCAGCAGAATGGTCGACTTGAAGATCTTGTTCACGTCGATGTCCGCAAAGTTCATACCAAAGTGTAAAAAGCTTGTGATCCCTTTAATGAACAGCAGTAATGCGACTGCGAAAAGCGCTGCGGAAAAAGCGGTATAGACCCATTTGCTGACAGAACCGAATGTTGAGTCAACAGAACTCGGATGCACCATTTTTAAAATGTTCTGCAAGGTAATGTCAATACAGATGATCGCCAGAAGTGTGTCATCTTTGTCATAAAGAGGGAAAGTAGCCGTCACGACCAGATCGTTGGAAATGAGCGAAGGGTAAGGGTCTGTCAGCATACAGCGGTGTTCTTTGATGGTCTTGTAGTAGTAGGCACGGTCACTTCTGTCTTCACCTTTACCAAAACCGCGAAGTTTGGCTTTGGAAGAGATGTTGTCCACCATTTGCACACCGTTTCCGTCAATGGCATAAATAACTTCTGCACGCGGAATAGCCTCTTTGAGTTTGTCAATACGGGTAATCACACTCTCCAGTGTTGTCTCCCCTTCCATACTCTGAGAAATGTTGCGACTCATAATGTAACAAAGGTAGGCACGTGCTTTTGTTCGTACCTGTGCGTATTCCTGTATCTCTTTTACAACTAACATTGGCTCTCCTTGTTATTTCATCTTTCCAAGTACATCGGTATATGATACTTTCTGGTTAATGGCAACAGTTGGTACTATACTTCCTTTTTGAGAGAAAGTCAAAAGGGTTGACCCCATCTCGAACCAGCCAAAAAGTTCACCTCTTTCAAGTGTCAGGTTTTCGTAACTGTAATGTCTCGCTTCGCGTATTTCAGAATTGGTTTGAATATTCTCTTCAAACGTGACGATCATCTTACCGACATTCAGGGCACCAACGAGTACCAGTACATGCATACGTCCTTTGTCATCTTCACACTCAATGACCACTCTTTCATTTTCAATGAAAAGGTCTGTTTTGTTTCGCAGCAGAGGGAAGTTGACCGGGTAAAGCTTACCCGGAATATGTGTCAGAGAATGGATCTTCAAACTCATCGGCATATGGTAACGGTGGTAATCTTTAGGCGAGAGGTAGAAGTTCATGAACGTCCCCTCTTCCAGCCATGCCGCTGCTTCTTTGTGGTATTCTCCAAAAAGTCTCTCTATGCTGTAAGACATCCCTTTGATCTGATAGGCTTTCCCCTCTGTGATGGTTCCAAAATCAGTAATGAGTGCATCAACCCCTGAAATGAGTGCACTTTTTGCACGAGGCATTTTACGCTCTTTCTCCAGGGCACGGGTGAAGAGTTTGTTGAGTGTTGCATAGCTTGCAGGTTCTCTGAATTCAGACATATCAAGCCCCATGAGCTTTACATAGGTAGCATTGATACTGTGCTGTATGATGGAAGGAAAGGCTTTTGACGCAAACTTTCCAAAGACATTTGAAATGACGGACGTAAAGTGCTTAGACATTCGCGATCTTTTCAAAGTGTTTCAGGGCATCTTTCATCAGGGCAATGTGGTAGTTCTCCTGACGGTTGATGAAGTTGAAGAATTTTTCCAGTTCCGGGCTGTCTTTGGCTACGGCTTCAGAGAGTTTTCGACACTCCTCTTTGGCTGCCAGCTCTTCATCGATGCCGTCATAAAGGAATTTCACCACATCTTCCACCTGGTAAAGCTCTTTCATGACCACTCTTGGAACCCCCAGTATACCCATATGCGCACCCATGTCACCAAAACGTTTAAAGTGGAAAAGGCTCTCGTCTATGAGTATCTGGAAAATTCTGTTCAGGTAGGCATCACTGCTGTGTGCTTTCAAATAGTTGTAAATCAGTATGAGTTCATACTCTTTGTACGTCTCTTCAAACAAAAAGAGTGTCAGGGCATCTGTCGCCTCTTCTGTCAGTTCAACACCCGGAAAAGTCCGCTCTAAACTAAAGGCAGTCACAGTTTCGTCTTCCATGTTTTGAAGCACCTCTTTCATATAGGCAAGGTCCGTACTGATACGGTAATCTAAAGCATTCTCCTCTTTAACATCCAGGAGTGAAACGATCTCATCAAATCGTTGTACGATGTTGGCAAGCATATCGGAGAGTTTATCGACTTTTACAGGAATGACGTCTCTGTCATAACTGTAAGCAATGTCTGCTTCAATAAGGGCATTCTCCAGCCAGTTGAAATGACGAAAAAGAATATTTGAAAAATCAAAAAGTATCTGTTTGTTCTCTGTCTGTGCGCTCATAAAAGCAGCCATTGATGTTGCGAGCCAGGCTTCGTGTGCTTTGACCATGGTGTTCTTCATATTATTTTCCTTCTTCATACTGTTTTTCTTCTTCTGCGTGGGGTTCTTTGACGACGCATGAGTTGACCACCTGATACGTGATCGTCGGATAGTCTTTCTCAGCCAGACGTTTTTCATACGTGTCTACCGCTGCTTTGATGGCCAAAGCAACCATTTCGGAACAGGCGGCATCTTCGGGAGGGAGTCTGTCGAGTAGATTCATGGTAGCTTCGACAAGGTTCTGCACGCCTGTCAGGTTCAGCCCTTTGGCCTCTTCTGTCAGCATCGAACCGGCGACCACGGTCGTTGTACACCCGATAGCCTGAAAGCGTATATCATCAATGTAGGGTTTCTCTTCATCTTTACCTACCGCAATGTAGATAGCGACTTTCTCTCCGTTCTCCGGATTTTTTCCTATCCCCTCTGCATCAGGGTTCTCAAGACTGCCGTAATTTTTCGGGTTCATCATATGTTCGATCAGCTGTGCATCCATTGACATATTCGGCTCCATTGTTATAATTTCGATAATTATACCATTTGTGATTGAGAGTTGGGGTTGTTATGTGAAATAAGGTATGATTCAGCAGATAAAATCAAGGGCACCTAAAGGATAATAAATGGCTGTATATGTACTATTTGACACAGAAACAACGGGAAATCAGGATGAAGACCGCATCATACAGGTCGGTGCGATGATCGTGCATTCAAAAGACAATATAGAAGTCTTCGATGAACTCTGTCTTGCTCCTCTTCCCATTAAAATAGAAGCGATGGAAGTCCATAATATTACACCCGATGTCATTGAAAATCAAATACCGTTCAACGAAACACAGTTTGCCAAAAAAGTGCAGGAGCTCAACAAAAAAGAGAACTACCTCATTGCACACAATATTAACTTTGACCTGGGCATGCTCAAAAAAGAGGGTTTTGAAAACCACTATACACTCATAGACACTGTACGCTGTGCAAAGCATTTACTCCCAAACAGCCCTTACCACAGACTGCAGTACTTACGCTACAGCCTCGGACTCTACAAAACAGAGCAGGCAGAAGCAGCAAAACAGGGCATCACCATTAAAGCCCACGATGCCATTGGTGATGTACTGGTCATGAAACTCCTGCTTTCCAAACTTGTACAGCTTACACAGGAGCAGTTCCCCGGTGTCAACCCTATGCAGAAAATGGCTGAACTCACAGAGACACCGGTCATGATGAAAACCTTCAAATTTGGAAAATACAAAGGAAGAGAGATCGAAGAGATCGCCAGCGAAGACATGGGCTACCTCAAATGGATGAGAAAGAACCTCGACCTCGATGAAGACATGACTTTTACCCTTGATTACTTTTTAGGGTAAAGTACATACCCTATGGAGACTTATCTGCATACACTCATTTCCATTCTTATTTTGGGTCTCCTTAATTGCCAAAGCCAACACTTTTCTGGTGGCCCTCACAGTCGGGGTACTTCTCAACTTCTCTTCACTTCGTAATCTTGTCAAAGTTGCCGTTGCCGCAGTGATGATCAAACTCATACTCTCACCGCTTCTGGTCTATTTTCCCGCAACACTCCTCTCTCTGGAAGCCTGGCAGCTTCAGGTGCTCCTGCTCGAAGCTGCCATGCCCTCAGCCATGCTCAGTGTTGTCCTGGCAAAACAGTACGGCTGCGACGCCAAACTGGCCGTCCAACTGCTTTTCATGACACTTGCAGGCAGTCTTTTTACGGTTGCCGTGATGATGAATTTATAAAGAGATGCAAAGAAAGTATATTTCCTTATGGACTAAAAATTATAATTGATCACAAACCTTGCATCTATAATATCATCATAGGCATGTAAAAAATTAAATCCGTGCAGGTCTTCATAGGCTCTGAAATCATAGTTTGTATCAAAATCGATATAGGCTGTTTCTACTTTAAACTGTAAATGTTTATTCCACGTTGGTGTATATTTGGCTATGAGATCGTATTCACAGTTATCCTGATCGGCAAAAATATCTGTCAGTTTATTTGGCAGGTCAAATTTACCGGCATTGACCAATAGACTCAAATTGTAGGATGAAAGATCATATTTGACAGAGACAACATTACTCACTGTACCTCCCTGATCAGAACCATTATACATAAGAGCATTATAGATTTGATTGGCACCCCACATATCGATAATGGTACCACCGTCTAAAGAATTTTCATCATATTTTGTCTGATTAAAAGCGTAAGTAAATGTAAATGAATTATAAACTGTTGTCAATTTTACACCGTAGTTATAGGTATCGATACTCCCTGCAACATGTACTCCTGCGTCATCCTGTTTGAGCAACTGTACTTCCAGAGTATGGTTCAAACTCCCTGTATCAAAAGCATATGAACCGGTAACGTACATAAAATTTACAAAATCAGGAACAAAATAATTCCAAAATTCAAGTGTGACATTTTTATTCCTGTAAACAACGGAAGCCAGATAGAGATTATTTTCCGCTCCTATTATAGTTTCCTTCTGTGTCATAATCAGCAGGATCATACGCACCCCGTATGGGATTTCTATCGATGGTCTGTTCTCTGAGAATATCTTTTGAAGCATTCACAAAGTCAATATAGTCAGTAGAGACCAAAGTTTTAACACCTGATACAGCTGCCACACGCAGTACGGTATTTTTATAATCTCTATTTTCTAAAATAGCGGCTTCATACGTATAGGGTGTCATTCGAATGTCATTATCGGACAGAAAACGATATTCACTCAATAATTGTCTACCGACTTTGAGTAATGTTTTATCATATTCCCATTTTACAAATGCTTCACCTAAGACAGCATAACCTTTTTGATCATTTCCAAGTAACTGAAGCCCTCCCTCAACTGCCGGATTATGAAAAACAGGTTGAGAGGTGTAAAAAGTAGACCCAATACTCAAATGGTAAAAAGTACCCGTTTCAAAACCAACATATCCACCAATGGCATTGGAAGCTTTTTCAGATTCACTCTGTACGATAAAATCACCGTTCGGATCTTCAACTAATTCATCATAGCTTCGCTGCATCACATAAGATCGTAGGTGACCTTTATAGGTCATATCTTCAAAAATTGCAGAAAATGTATCACCTGCTGACAGAAGCACTGATCCTGTGAAAAGGAAACTGATCATCCATAGTTGTTTCATAGCGTATCAAAAGTACCTGTCTGATTTCCCAACAGGGAACCTTTTAGAATTTTTGATTCAACAATTTTGCCCAAACTGTTAAATATACTATTATTCATCATAAACTCCTCATACATTTATTGTACATCTATTTAACTGAACTTATCTAAATCAGCAATTTTGCCAAAGTGATATATTAATAAATATGAGTCAGTACCCATGTCTCTTTTAGGTTAGCAATTGTTACAAGTGTAGCATCACTTTTGACAATAACCGGTATTATCGATAAAGTGGAAACTTCTGCCGTCGAAAAGTCCCTTGTCACTCAGTTTGAGTTCAGGGATGACAAGCAGTGCCATGAACGAGAGTGTCATGAAAGGAGCGCTTAACTCTGAACCAAAATGCTCTTTCACCAGGGTATCGAGTCTGGCATAACGCTCTGCCACATCAAAACCGTCGGCATCACTCATCAGACCCGCGATGGGAAGTTCAAGCACCTCAACTTTCCCATCCGTTACTGCACAGATACCTCCCCTCTTTTCAATGATCGTATTGACCGCTTTGGCCACAAGGGCATCACTGCATCCGACCGCAATGATATTGTGCGAATCGTGTGCCACACTGGAGGCGATGGCTCCCTCTTTCAGCCCGAAGCCGTGCACATATGCCACAGCGGGCGGGACATCGGCATAGCGGTTCACCACAGTGATCTTCAGGATATCCTCACTTTTTCCGGAAGTGAGATCGATGATCTCCTCTTCGGTGATCAGCGAATGGTCAATAGCGTGAATCACTTCTGTCTCTTTGGCTCGCAGCAGTGAAAAATCCTCTGCCTGTTTTAACCCTGTATGAAAGACATTGGGCGTATCGACTTTAACGGAGTCTATCAAGGGTTTTTTATCTTCTGCGACCACTTGACCCGCTATAACTGTTCGGATGATCTCAAAATCCTTCAAGTCTTTCACTTCTATGAAGTCGGCAGGATCATTCAGCTTCAGCGTACCGACCTCCAGGTCATAGTGTGCTATCGGGTTCATACAGGCGATCTGGAGTACATTGAAAAGGTCGCAGCCTTTGGCAAGCGCACGTGTAACATGCCCGTTAATGTGTACAGACGCAAGATCATTGGGGGTGTCGGTCATCCGAGCAGAACATCAGCATCTCCGGGTATGCGTCAATGAGTGGCCAGAGGGCTTCAAAATTCTTTGCTGCCGAGCCTTCCCTTATCTGTATCTTCATCCCTTTCTCTATTTTCTCTTTTCCCTCTTCATAAGTAAAGGCTTCATGGTCTGTAGAGATCCCTGCCTCAATGTACTTTTCAAGGTCCTCCCCTCTCAGTCCCGGTGAATGTCCGTCTACAGGTTTATGCAGAGTTTTTGCTCTGGCTATTTTGGCGAGCATGTCAGGGTCATCATGAATGACTCCGGGAAAGTTCATCACTTCGGAGAGATACTTGATCTCCGGCATCTTTAGAAGGGTTTCCACCTCATCCGGCCCTAACACCGCTCCGGAGGTTTCAAAAGGTGTCGCCGGTACACAGGGAGAGGCGCCAAAGTAAAATTTGAAAGGTGTTTTTTTCACATTCTCAAGCATGTACTGCACACCCGGAACACCAAGAACATTGGCAATTTCATGCGGGTCAGAAACGGTGGCGACCGTACCGTGGCACACTGCCAGACGTGCAAACTCACTGGGTGGGAGCATGGAGCTTTCTATGTGAATATGCGCATCGATGAAACCCGGAAGAATGTATGTTTCGCAGGACTTCTCAACTCTTTCAATAGAAGTGATCTTCCCGTTTTCAACACACACACGGGCAGGAAAGATCTCCCGGTTTAAAATATCTACATAGTTAGCTTCTATCTTCATTGCCTTACCTCCACATGATTAATGATTTTTTACTTCATTGACTCCGTCAGCTCTTTATACTTCTGTTCCATTTGTATATTTTCAAAAGGTACCAGGTTGGGTACTTGTATTTTACTCACTTCTTCAAACATATTCTGACTCTCGGTAATGAGGTCAAAAAGATCGGCAGAGAGCATGACAGTGGCATACGTATTTTTAGAAAGTGCCAAATTGGCTTTTGATATCTTTTGGGCTTGACTCATTTTATTACGTGATGAAATGATGTCATTTTTGTAGAGTTTCGCCGCTTTATAAGTCAGCATCTGGGCATCGAGGTTATTGTTATAAATGGCTCTTCTACGGTTATCTTCTTCCTGATTTCTAAGTCTTTTGGTATTCCCCATCATCTCTGCTGAATCACTTATGATTTTATCTATCTTCGGAATATAGACATGGTTGCATTTGTCAATATACTTTTGCTGTATATAGACCACCAGTTCCAGGAGTACCTGATGCATGCCATAGTACTTCTTCGCCTGTGTCAGCTCCTCTTTGCTCGCTTTCATCAATTGTAAGATCTGATTGGTCACATGCTTGAGCGTCTCCATGACCAGAGAGATCTGTATAATGTCATCACCATCGACACGGGTCAGCAAGACATCTATCTGCTCAGGAGTCAGGTTGACTCCGATGTCGGCAAAATTCTTCTTTAAATTGTCTTTGATCATACGGATCTCATTTTCCAGAATGACATTCTCTTTTTGTGTCTCTTCTATTTTAGAGTCATAGCCTGATTTGGTGGTGTAAATGGCACTTTTTTGCGGTGCACCTACCTTTTTTTCACGGTACTTCAGAATGTCAGACTTGTTTTCAGAGATCTGCTTCTTGAGTTTTGCCATCTTCGTTTTATATATGAGCAGATCATCTTCTATAAGCCCATTGACGACCGTTTCAAAGAGTTTGTTAATGTCTTTTTGGACATCTTCTTTGTCTGTACCTATCCAGGTAGATTCCGGTGCATTGTTGTACTTGTCTATATACTTGGCACCCTCTTCCAGGTCATCATAAACATTGTCCCAGGCTTTGTTCATACGCTCCTCTTTAGTGAGAGGATGGGTCTCTACATTTTCTTTGTAAAGCAAAATGGTCTTGTCTTTGGTATCGTGATAGATCTGATTGCTTTTGTCAAGCATATCGGACTTCCAGTCAGCAGAGAGAGAAGAGAGTAGTAAAATAAAGAGATAAGTTGATTTCATTTTAAACCTTAGATGTATCATAGAAAATATTATACACTATTTTAATTACCCGCTTCTGCAATGCACATCTCTTTATAATCAGCATTTTTAATTTTCCAACAGGCATTTTTACCATAAGCCGTTGCTTCGCAGTAGGCTTTCATGTCGGCTTCTTTAATGAGCCAGCAGTTCTTTTTACCTTCAAACTTACTCTCACAGAGTGCTTTGGTGTCGGCACTTTTGATCTTCCAGCAATTATTGGCTTCGGCACTTAGCAGCAATGGTAGCAACAGACATACTTTCATTAAAAATTTCATACTTTTTTCTCCTCTCTTTTCATCAAAATCAGATAGATCGCCACCGAGATACCTGCGGAACCCAGTATCATCAGCATGACCATCATCTGGTAACGTACGGCAATGAGCGGATCAATCCCGGAGAGTATCTGCCCTGTCATCATTCCCGGCAAGGAAACAAGCCCAACTGCAAAGAGTGAGTTGATAATGGGGATGAGTGCCGCTTTATACGATGTTGCTCTTGCTTCTATATAATCAGACCCTCTTTGGCTCTCATTTTCAAATCTCTCAGCCGAAATACTCACCGCATTCATAGAGTTGGCAAAGATCATCCCAGCTAAAGGAATAAGAAAACGGGCTTCATACCAGGGGTTTAAGTCCAACACACCAAAAATGACCATAAGCAGGGTAAATATGCCACCCACGACAATAGAAATGAAAGAGTACAGGTAAATGTGCTTCTGCTGTTTTTGAAGCGGCCGCAGGGCAATGATGGATGCCGCTACCAACATGACAGACAAGATGAGGACAATCAAATAAGGAGAATCCGAAGCGAAAATATAAGTAAGGACATAGCCAATAAGTATGAGCTGTATAAGCATTCGTCCCAGGGCATAAAAGAGTGTACTTCTGTCCTGCGTCCAGCGTATATAGAGGTAGATCACCATGGAGACCGGTATCATCACCCAAAGCAGATCTAAGAGAGAAATAGTGTAAATAGATGTATTCATGTCATATTATAACCAACTCTTCAAATGTACTAGCCTCGCGTAGGTCGGGGTGCCCTCACCCCGACAAAAATATAAACGTGCTAATTAACTATCTATCAAGCAAAACATCTTGGACCATAGGGAAAACAAGTCATCGAGGATTGAATAAATCAGATCCCCAAATTTTCCATTAAACCTTATAATTTTATATATTTTGTATGGTCTTAGGAAGAAGATTCGTACTTAAGGGCACCTCTAAAAATACCCTCCCAATTCCAAAATCAGAACCTAAAGTCATTATTCCTCAAATGATGCCTTCATTCATTTGAGAGAAATTCTATAAAATCAATAGAAAAAATTCTTCCAT
>JALSUP010000139.1 GCA_027071315.1 Sulfurovum sp. | reverse complement strand
CGTCCGCCCGCAAACGGAATCTATCCCGCGTTGTTAATAATATGCGTTTTTTGATTGTGCCCTGGGTACAGATTCCGCACCTGGCCAGCCACATCCTGGCCAAAATTCGTCACTGTCTATCCAGGGATTGGCAAGGCAAATATGGCCATCCGGTCATGTTGATAGAAACCTTCGTTGAACAGGATCGTTTTGCAGGAACATGTTACAGGGCCGACAACTGGATCTGCGTTGGCAAAACCCGTGGACGCAGTCGCAACCACAACAGTGGTGATCCCATGGTACCAGTCAAGTCGGTTTGGCTCTACCCATTATATCGTGAATTCCGTCGGGCTCTCAGGGCATAGAGAAAAAAACGCCTGTGAAACATACACTCCCTCATATCCCGGAAGAAGAACAAACACCGGCTGTGCGTCTTCTGATGGCTTTTATCGAACAGCAGCAAGAAACCATCTTGAAACAACAGGCGGAAATCGAATCACTTAAGGACGAGATTGCCCGACTTAAAAAACTGCCCCGGAAACCAAAAATCAGGCCCAGTAAACTCTCCAGGGATGACAAGAATAAAGGTTCCGGCAACTCCAGAAAATCAACCACGTCTCGTAAACGTAAAAAGAAACTGACCATTCACAAGACAGAAATCATCAAACCCGATAACCTGCCAAAGGGATCACGCCTGCTTGGCTATGAAGATTACACTGTCCAGGATATGGTAATCAGGCCGTACAATACCCGTTACCGACTCGCCCGCTACCGAACACCGGATGGCACAACCATAACCGGTGTTCTCCCGGAAGAACTGCAGGGGAACCATTTCGGGGTTACTCTCAAAGGCTATATCCTGCATCAATATTATCATCAGCGTGTCACCCAGCCTTTAATCCTGCAGCAATTGACCGAGTGGGGAATCGATATCTCCAGTGGACAAATAAGCAACATTCTTATCCAGGGCAAAGAGGAGTTTCATGCGGAAAAGGATGAATTACTGACTGCCGGTATTAACAACAGCAGCTATATTCATGTCGATGATACCGGCAGTCGCCACGATGGAAAAAATGGTTACTGCACCCATATCGGCAATGAATCTTTTGCCTGGTTTGCCAGCACTGGATCAAAAAGCCGGATCAACTTTCTCGAGTTGCTGCGCGGCACGGCTTTGGATTACACGATCAACACCGTTGCGCTCAACTACATGGATATGCAGGGGCTGCCTTGCAAGCCCCTTACAGCAATCAAAAAGAGCAACTCCATTCTTTTCCATGACGAGGAGGCATGGGAGGTGCATCTGGCTCAACTCAATATCACCAATAATCGCCACATACGTATTGCCACGGAAGGAGCATTGCTTGGAACCTTGAGCGCCAACGGCTTTCCCCCCGATCTGGTCATTATCAGTGACGATGCCGGACAGTTCAATATTCTCCTGCACGCCTTATGCTGGATCCACGCTGACCGGGTTTTTCAACGCATTGTCCCGGCATGCGACAAACATGCCGAGAAACTTGAATGGGTTCACAGTGAAATATGGGATATTTTTTCGGATCTGAAACAGTATAAAGAACAACAAGATCCAGACTTGAAAATTGCCATTAAAGCCCGTTTTGATGAGCTGTGCGCCACTCAAACATCTTTCGCAACCTTGGATCAGGCGCTCAAGCGATTGGCAAACAATAAGGATGAGTTGCTCCTTGTATTGGAGCGACCTGATATCCCGTTGCACAATAATCTGAGTGAACGAGATATTCGGGAATATGTCATCAAGCGAAAGATCAGTGGCAGCACCCGTTCGGATAATGGACGCCGATGTCGGGATACATTTGTCAGCCTGAAAAAAACCTGCCAGAAACAAGGAATCTCTTTTTGGGAATTTCTTTGTGACCGGCTCAAAAAAAACAATACAGTTCCTTACTTGCCAGATTTGCTCTCTGCCAAAGCATGATGCACGGGATTATTGAGAAGTTACTATTGTAC
>JALSUP010000138.1 GCA_027071315.1 Sulfurovum sp. | reverse complement strand
TGCTAGAATCAGAGGCTATATCTCTACAGTTAAAAAGAATAACCGTTCTGTTCTGGAGGAATTAAGCAATGTCTTGAAGGGTAAACCTTATATCCCTTGTGGAGTTGGGTGCTGAATGATTACGAAATTTTAAATGAGGGGAAGGTCTTACTCCTTCACCGTCTTCTTACCTGCTTTGATCCATCCGTTCTCGATGCCGTCTTTGAGTTCATAGACATGTTCAAAACCCATTTTTTCAAGCCCTTCACCCAAAGCCTTTGATCGATTGGCATGTGCACAGTAGATGAGAATAGGTTCTTTTTTATTTTTTACCAAATGTCCCAGTTCGAAGAACCAGCCTGCAAGGTCGGGCTGTCCGCTTGGCGTAAAGAACATCATCTTGTGCGCACCTTTGATGATCCCTGTCTGTTTCCATTCACCCGGAGTACGGATGTCAATCACAGGATACCCCTTGGCCTGAAGTTTGGCGAAGGTGTCTGCGTCCACTGTTTTAAACTCTGCGAAAAGCGACACACTCAGCAGTGCCGCCATCAATACTATTTTTTTCATGATATGATCCTTTATATTTTTTGTAAGTGTACTAAAAAAAGGTTAATCCTTCTATCTCTATTTCGAAAGCCGTATCTCTTTCTATGCGCTATCGGAATATAAAGGAGCTTACTAATACAAAAATCCAAACAGCCAAAGTGGAATTTTCGCACCAAATCCAACTTCAATATCATCAGCCACTACAAAAGAGTTACGCGCATCTTTAATCTGTTTAAAACTTTTGTTTTTCCCTCCTACTTCAAAAAGATAGGTCTCATCTACCAAAAAATCACCTTTTTTTGGAATAGAGAGATCATGATCTGTCTTTAAAAAAGTAGTAAACGCTGTTTCACGTATCATACCTATGGATGCCTGACTGCAATAACTATAGTTCAAATTTGGATTGTTCAGATAGATTTTGTCAGGCTTGGAGAAGATATTGTCACCCTTTGATTTTGCACGAATGACATTAAAGATCTTACCACGATGCAGATACTCAAAATAAAGATAGAGTGTATCTCGGTCTATCCCTATTTTTGCGCTTAACTCTTGAATATTCAGGGTAAATGGTTCGGAGGCACAAACAAGTTTCACAAGTTTTTTAAGATTGACAATATACTCATATTTGATTTTAAATATGGAAGGGATATCGACCTCTATAGCCGTATTGATGGTCTCATTCAGTTTAATAGCGTATCGCTTGGGGTTTTCAAAATAAAAAGGGTAATAGCCATATCGCAAATACTCCTCCCAAAACGCCAAAGGTTTCACCTTGTCAATAATATCAAATGCAATGTCACTATGTTTTTCTAAAATTTCCTCTAACGTATAGGCATTCAATTTGATACCCTTTTTAAACTCCAAAAACTCTCTAAAACTCAATCCATTGACCCTGTAGATAACAGCCCTGCGACTCAAATCAGCCTTGGCATGCTCCAGTTCAATAGCTGACGAACCGGAAAAAAGCACTTTAATCGGAAGCATGTCATAGATCTGTTTGAGTTCTATCTCAAAGTTTTTATATTTGTGTATCTCATCAATGGCTAAAAGTTCCCCGCCTTTGGCTGCAAACTCTTTGGCAATATCGACCAGTGAGACATTAGACAAATCGATCGCATCGGCACTCAGATAAAGCTTTTTATTCAAAGAGATAGCACTGCTTTTGAGGTAATGCAACATATACGTCGTCTTACCAACCCCTCTTGCCCCGATGATACCTATGAGTTTGTCCTTGTGGTCTATCTCATCATAGAAATAACGTTTTTGGGGTGTTTCGACAAGGTTAATGTAGAGTGCTGAGTTCTCTAACAGTTTGGTTAACATACGAGACCTTTTTGGATAAGTATATCAAAAATTGGGTTACAATCCTAATTTTAAGTATATTTATTGGGTTATAATCAAAATTTTTACTTAAATCATCTGAAAAAACAACTCTGTTACCTTTACCGGATATGCTATAATTTCTCAAACATATCCGGGGTGCGAGGGGGACGGGGAAATCATCTATCATCAAAGCGCTTCTGACCCAATACCATAGCGATGGGCTAAGGGTTATAGAGATCCCAAAAGATGATCTGATCTACCTGCTCGATATCATCGATACCATTCGGGAGAGTCCCTACAAATTCATCATCTTTTGTGACGATCTCTCTTTTGAAGAGGGAGATGCCAGCTACAAAGCCCTAAAAAGCAGTATGGAAGGCAGCATCGAAGCGGCTGCAAAAAATGTGCTGATCTACGCAACCTCCAACAGACGACACCTGCTTCCGCAAAAAATGCGTGACAATCATGACCGTGTGGTGATCGATGGTGAGATACACCAAAGTGATACCACCGAAGAGAAGATGTCACTCTCAGACAGATTCGGGTTGACACTCGCGTTCTATGCAGTCGATCAGGAGAGCTACCTGAAGATGGTCGACAGCTATATGCAAGATTTCCAGGGTGACAGAGAGTCGCTTCATAAAGAGGCGATCAGCTATGCCACACAAAAAGGTGTTCGAAGCGGACGTGTCGCAAAGCAGTTTTCGAGGCACTTTCAGACAACATAGTCTTCGCCTGGGAAGATAGCGTCTGATACTCTCCTCCATTTATTCTCCTGAAAATTTGATATTTGGCTGTACAAGACAGTCACTTTTCAAGTGATCTGTCTCATCTGCTAGCACGCCTTCGTTAAAACTTTTTTCATCGGGCAAAGGACAGTTCTTCATACAGGGAACACTTTTGGTATCGACCCTGTTGTCGCAAATGAAGCCATTGACATTGGGCATTTTGACCTTCGCCAGATTCTCTTTGCTGATGACTGTCTTTTTGGAGATAATGCCGTTTTCAGCCAACAGATAAGCTGTCAGCGCATAGACTTCATCGTTACTTAGAGATTTGGGCGCCTGATAGGGCATGGCTCTTCTGATGTAGTCAAAGAGCAGCGGCGCATACTGCCAGTAGGTACCGATGCTTTTTTTCGGCTTTTCCCCTGTCAATTTGTCACCTTTTCTTTTGACCAGGGTGTCGATGGCACCGCGGTAAGGGTCAAGTTTGATGCCCCCTTTTCCATTTTCTCCGTGGCAGGCCACACAGAGATTTTCATACAGTTTTTTACCGCTGTGGTAATCGCCTTTTCCCTCGGGAAGGTTCTTGCCATCTGGGAAAACAGAAATGTTCCAGCTCTGAAGTGCTTCGTCTGAGATCTTCTCAGCCAACTGATACTTGCCTACGCTTTGGGAAGCCCAAAGACTGAATGAACACATTAAGGTCATTGTTACAATTCTTTTAAACACGTACATTGCTCACCTCCCCTTTGGTATTGATCTGCCAGGCCTGTATGGCGTTATTATGGCTCTCCGAGTGAAAACCTCTGACATCCGTGATCTGCTTGAAATAGGGTTGCACCAGCCCTGCCTCATCTGTCGCCCGGCTCAAAATAACCGTTTGACTGCCATCCCAGTGCCAGGGGAATGTAAACGCCACAAAGGCTTTGGAGAGAGGATCGGTACTGAGCGTTGCCCTCTTCCAGTTGCGTCCACCATCTACGGATACATCCACCGCTTTTATCTTCCCTCGACCTGACCATGCCAGCCCACGGATCTCATAAAAACCTTTTTCCGGTAGTTTCACACCTGTGGTAGGAAAAGTGACCACCGATTTGACATCCATCACCAGTGTCGCCTGCCGTGCTTTGCCGTTTCCCAGAAGGTCGGTATATTTAGAGACTTCATCTCTGGCAAAAAGCGGTGTATCAGTCACTTCCAGACGTCTGAGCCACTTGATGTTTATGTTCCCCTCGCAGCCCGGTACGATGAGTTTAAGTGGATAGCCCTGCTCGGGACGCAAAGCTTCACCATTCTGCATATAGGCGACCATGCAGTCATCCATCGCTCGGCTGATAGGTACAGAGCGTGCCATCGTCGCTCCGTCGGCACCTTCGGCGATGACATATCTGGCTTTGTCCAGGTCAATTCCCGCTTCCTCAAGCAGCACAGAGAGCTTTACCCCGACCCAGTTGGCACAGGACATCAACCCGTAGAGGTCATCGAGGTTTTTGGTCGGAGGTGATTTTTTGGAAATACCCGTATTACCCGAACACTCGACAAAATAGGTCTTTTCAATAGAGGGAAAACGTTTGATCTTCTCCATGGAGATGACAATATTATCTTTCACCAGTCCATGTATGAGCAGTGTGTGCTCTTTGGGGTCTATCTGCGGTACGCCGGAGTGGTTACGCTCAAAAAAAAGCCCGTTTGGGGTGATGTGCCCCCGCAGTTTCGAGATGGGTGAGTTTGCAGAAGTCAGTGCGATAGAACTTGAGACGTACCCTTTGGGTGCACCGGAGAGCCGTATCTCTTTGACAACCTCTTTTTCAAAAGGGGACGGTTGTCCATACAGATTTGCTGCTGTGGCCGTTCCCAGACTTTGGCTCTAGACAGGCACTTTTAAAGCTGTATGTTCTTTGGCAGAGAGTGTGCTAAATACACCGGACAATGCCAGAGACCCGGCTGCCAGTTTACCGCTAGTTCCAAAAAAATGTCTTCTCTCCTGCGAAATTGTTTCAGTTTTTTTCTGCATTTACTTTTCCTTAATAGTCAACAGTTTACCCTATATCCGGGAAATGGCATACCATTTCATCGTAGCTTTTATGGGTCTGTAGCGCTTTGACGACAACCTCCATGGGTTCAGCCAGATTCTCAGGCAGGTCAAACTCATTTTCACCTATGACAAAAGCCAGTCTTTCATTCGGTGGATCGAACTGCGCATCAACCCCATCTTTGTTGCCTCTTGCATCCACACGGTACCAGCCATACTTTTTAAGATAGACCCAGTTAAGCCCGTGTAGGCAGTAAATATCCGGCTTATACTCCGAACAGCTGAGTCTCTGATAGCAAAACCCTGCAGGGATGCCATTGGCTCGCAATAGTGCCGCAAGCAAATGACTTTTAGCATAACACCACCCTGTCCCCTGCTTCAACACATCTGAAGCTTTACAGGTCGTAATAGCATCTCTATGATCACCGCTGTGGTGTATTTCATCCCGCACATATTCAAAACACTTCTTAGCAATAGTGACATCATCTTCCAAACCGCTGCTGAGTTTTTTTGCCAAAGCAACAATCTCAACATTGTCATGGTCAACAATGGCATCTGCTTTCAGATAATTATGCACTTACCCACTCCCAGGCTTCTTTGGCATCTTTGATATCAAAATACTTCTCATGAATGTCAATGAATTTGGCAAAAAAGCTGTCAGCAAACACCAAAACTTTCCAGGCTGTGCTGTGGGAAACAATCGCGATCTTGTTAAAATTGTCCATATGTTTAATAAGCCATTTAAGGTCAGCCGTTCCGGCATCTAGTGCCCATTTGGCATCAGCATCCATAATAATCATGGTATTGATCTGTTCATATTTTTCCAGCACTTCATCGAGACTTTGTAGAAAAGCCGCTTCATCTTCAGCTGTCACAGTACCAGTCACTTCAAATGCTACATTGTTTTCATAGCTCTGGGGTAGTTTTTTGATCATTGGTTACACTCTCTGTTGATTTCTAATTAAATGATACCTTTATTGGATTCAAAGTTTCTTAAGAATCATCCCATAAGGACATCAGTTTATCAGCGATCAGTCCCTGTACCCATGCACCCAATATGACCAGCAGGGTCAATATCAGGGTAAAGGCAAAACCGAAATAGCTGATCATCAACGGCAGCCAGGGCAGTTTGATGGAACGGGTATAGAAAAATGCCATGATCAATCCGTCACGTGCACCGTGTTTACGAAGATCGGCAAGCATCGGATACCAGATGTAGGCAGGTCCGTGACTCAAGATACCTCCAAGCAATGCAATACCCCAGCCTTTCACTCCGCTCTCTTCCCCTAAATGTTTTGAGATGCTTTTAGGCGCAAGGAAAGTATTGAGCAGAGACATAAGAAAGAAAACAAACAGCAGGATCGGGGCGATCATCTTGACGATCTCAAAGCCTGCTTTCAATGCTTCTTTTCCTGCATCTGCATTGACATAAAAGGTCACAAGGTACATTACTGCCACAACCCCAAGCATGATCAGCCCGCTTTTGCCTTTTACTACTTTTTTCTGTTTATGCGATGCCATTGAAAAAACCCAAAATATAAACCGTTAAAAGAGAGATGACTATGGCAAAAACAAAACTGAGAAAATTGCGCAGCAGAGTAAAACGTGTACCAAAAAGTGCCCATTCAAGAGGCAGCTGTACCAGCCCCAGTGTGACAAAAGAGAGTATAAATGCTGTCACAGCATACAGACTCACGCCCTCACCCAGAAGTTCACCGCCAATGGCATAACTCAAAAAAGGCTGCCCTACCGATATGGCACCGATGCCTGTCCCGATAAGTGTATCTTCAACCGGATCACCTCTGAAGAGAGAATGGATCATGTCGGGTGTGACCAGTACTTCAAACAGCCCCATCAGTCCTATGACAGCAAGAAGCATAGGCATGACCATCAGTAGTGTTTTAAAGGTATTTTTGACAGCAATTTTCAAACGTTCAGACAATATCTGCATGAAGGCTCTCCTTTTATATTAAAAACTTAACACATATTTCAGATAATAACTGTTCTTCCACATGCCAAATTCAGAATTGTCTGACCCGCCGTAGATCAGTGCACCGGCACTCAGAGTATTGTTGTCGTTGATTGTATAAGTGAGGGAGGGAGAGACAAAACGGGAGTTTTCATCGTTAAAGCTTTCAATGTAGAGCAGTGAAGCGGAGAGGTAGATAGTAAAGTCGTAACTCAGGGTCGACCCCAGGTAAAAGTGAGACATCACAAGGTTGCCCGAAAGCTCTTTGTTGATGTTCGCCAGCACTTCATCGTAACGGAAGGTCTCGGAGCTGTAGAGTGCTTC
>JALSUP010000137.1 GCA_027071315.1 Sulfurovum sp. | reverse complement strand
GAGAAGCAAACCAGAACTGGTCATTCAGGAAATGGTTCTGGTAAGTCAAAATTCCCACAAGTTCATCTGTATAATCATACTTTGGTGTTGTCTCCGTCTCTCTTGACTCATACTCATAGTCCAAATAGAGTTTCATCTGATGCTCTGCCTGCTTATGTGAAAGATTCAACAAAATATCTACAGAATTTTTAATGGTGCTGCCGTTTTCCAGCTGAAAACCGACATTGATATTTCCTTTGGTATAGGGAAATCTGTTACGTACCCTGTTCTCAAAAGAGCTGTCATCATTCACGGACATCACAAAGTTGTCAATACTGGAAATTTTAACCGTCCGCTCTTTATTGTCTTTTTGTACAATTTGCAAGTGTGTATTGTCTTCGATCCCGACAATACGCCCCTCAATATCCATACGGTTATAAGAGATATGATACGTGTATTTCGTAGAGATAGAATCAATGTCCCTGTAGGCAAAATGACTCAACCCTTCACTGTACTGTATTCTGAAAGAGAGCTTTTCCGGAGACACTTTTACGATCTTTCCGTAGAGGGTCATGTCATGTACCACAATGGTATCGATGATCTCCTCTTTGTCTGAGCTTTTCTCTCCATCAATATCACCACCCGCACAGACAGAAAATGTCAAAAGGAACACTAAAATAAAATACTTAAATAAATGAAAAAACACAACCTCTCCTTCTCTCATACCCATAATATATTCAAATAATTATAGCGGAAAGAAACTGTTAGAAGGAAAATTTTAATTTTCGGAAATATTTTTTAAAATGATAATTTGTTTAGTTTGCTGTAGGTTTGGCTGAACGGCGTGAGTGTAGTGCGGGAGCATACGTACTAGTATGTGACCAAACGGAACGAAGCCGTTCAGTCAAAGATGCAGTAAAATAAGCGAATTACTCCCACTCGATGGTTGCTGGGGGCTTGGATGATATATCATATACGACACGGTTGATCCCGTCAATTTCATTAATGATCCTTCTACTCATCCCCTCCAGCACATCATGCGGCACATGTGCAAACGTAGCGGTCATACCGTCTACAGATTCCACCATACGGATACAGACGGTGTTGTCATAAGTTCTGTTGTCACCCATGACACCCACGGACTGGACATTCAACAGTACGGTAAACGCCTGCCATACTTTGTCGTAATAACCTGTTGCTTTGAGCTCTTCCTGCATAATGGCATCTGACTCTCTAATGAGGTGAAGTCCCTCTTCTGTGACGGCACCCATGGTCCTGATGGCAAGTCCCGGTCCGGGAAAAGGGTGTCTGCCTATCATATCTTTTGGCAGTCCCAGTTCAAGTCCGAGTTTTCTTACCTCATCTTTAAAGATCTCTCTTAAAGGTTCTACCAGCTCAAAGGTCATCCAGTCGGGAAGTCCCCCTACATTGTGGTGGGACTTGATGGTCTTTGACGGTCCTTTGACAGAGACAGATTCAATCACATCGGTATAGAGTGTCCCCTGTGCCAAAAATGCCACATCTGTGTGTTTTTTCGCTTCTGCATCAAAGACTTCAATGAACTTTCCGCCAATGGCTTTACGTTTGGTTTCAGGGTCCGAGACACCTTCGAGTGCTGCCATGAACTCTTTTTTCGCATCTACGGTAATGAGAGGGATATCAAGCATTTTGAACATGGCCTGTACCTGTTCTGCCTCATCTTTACGCAGCAGTCCCTGGTCTACGAAGACACAGATAAGCTGCTCTTTGGGCAAGGCTTCATTCAGCATGGCAGCGACCACCGAAGAGTCTACCCCTCCGGAGACACCGCAAAGGACTTTTTTCTCTCCGACCTGTGCCTGAATGGCAGCGATCTTCTCTTTGGCAAAGCTTCCCATATTCCAGGTGCTGTCACAGCCGCAGATATGTTTTGCAAAGTTCTTGAGCATCGCTGTACCCTCTACAGAGTGGTGTACCTCCGGGTGGAACTGGAAGGCATAGACTTTTCGCTTTTCATCTGCAATGGCTGCATAGGGAGAGTTCTCGGAAGTCCCGATAATGTCAAAACCTTCCGGCAGTTTTTCCGCTTTGTCACCGTGGCTCATCCAGACAATGGAATCATCCGGTACCTCTTTAAAAATAGAGGAGCTGTTCTCTATTTTGAGTTTTGCTTTTCCATACTCATGATGGTCTGCGGCAACAACTTCTCCGCCAAAGTGCTGCGTGATCAGCTGCATACCGTAACAGATACCGAGGATCGGCAAGCCAAGGTCCCAGATACCCTCGTCCGGTTTATAGGCATCTTCTGCATAGACAGACGCAGGGCCGCCCGAAAGGATGATCCCCTGCGGTTTTCTGGCTTTAATGTCTTCAAGTGACTCTCTGTAGGGGACCACTTCCGTATAGACGCCTGACTCTCTCAGTTTTCTTGCGATAAGCTGTGTGTATTGTGAACCAAAATCGAGTACTAAAATAGGTACTTGTTTCATATTGACTATCCTTTGATGTGTTATCGTTAAATCTTCTGGAAAAAACTTTCTGAAAAAAACTTAACGATCTACATACATGTGTAAATCGATCCGTACTTTAGCGTGAAACAGTGGTGCGTGATTACGCACCCTACGGTCTGTCAGCCTATATGCAGGAAGATGAACTGGAAGTACCAGATGGAAACAGAAACGATGTATCCGACAAGTACCGTCCAGGCATATTTCATGTGGGCTGCAAAGGTATAGATACCATGCAGTTTACCCATCACACCCACACCGGCTGCAGAACCAAAGGAGATGAGTGATCCACCGACACCGGCTGTCAGGGTGACAAGCATCCATTGTTCCTGCGCATTGACACCCATGTCAGGGTTGGACTTCAATACCGCAGACATCACAGGGACGTTATCGACAACGGCTGAAAGGAAACCGACACCGATGTTCACTGCTGTCGGTCCAAACTCTTTATAGAGTGCCGTGAAGTATTCAAGGAAACCAAGGAAATGCAGACCGCCTACCGCCGCCAAAATACCAAAGAAGAAAAGCAGTGTGTCATTCTCGATCTTTGAGATCCAGGAGAAAACATTGATCTGTGTTTCCGAAGCAGAACGGTTAATATAGTGTGTGTACATTTTAAGCAAAGCAAGACCGAACATCATTCCCCACATAGCAGGCAAATGAAGTAGCTGGTGAGAGACGACTGCCAGGACAATAGTTAAGGCAAAAAGAGCAATGATCTGCTTACCGCCTTCAAGGATCTCTACTTTCTCTTCATCGGCATTGAAAGGCGGCTCTCCCTCCGGTACCACACGTGAAAGCAGGTATGCTGTAACACCCCAGCCGAGAATAGAAGCAGGGAAGAGGTAAAGGAATTCATTGAAAGCCCCTTTTCCGTCTACCCAGACCATCAGTGTCGTAATATCACCGAATGGTGACCAGGCACCACCGGCATTGGCAGCCACAACGATGTTGATAGCGCCGGGAACCAAAAAGAGTTTATTCTCTTTGTCAATGGTGATCAGTACTGTGGAGAGGATCAATGCGGTGGTCAGGTTGTCCGCGACCGGGGAGATGAAAAATGCCAAAATACCTGTGATCCAGAAGAGTTTTTTGTAGCTGTACCCTTTGGAGACCAGTCTATAGCGCAATGCAGAGAAGACGCCTCTGTCGATCATCCCCTCAATATAGGTCATCGCGACCATCAGGAAGAAGAAGATCTCTGCGATCTCCATGATCAGGTGTTCCACTTCTGTCTCAAGTCTGTGACCGTCAAGTCCGTTCATGGCAAAGTAGACACCGATAAGCATAAAGATACCCGTACCTGTCAGCAAGGCCGGTTTCGCTTTGTTGATGTGGTATTTGTCCTCTGCCGCAATAAAATAATATCCTACTACGAAGATAACCAGAGAAAGTATCCCCACCCATGTCATTGTCAAATCTATCTGTTCGTGCATGCTAATCCTTGTTTTGTTCGGTTTCCATATAGTGCGAGCCTAAAGACTCTGTACGTGACAATGCTGCCTCTACGATGGCAGAAGCGGTATTGAGACGCAGTTGAAGCAGCCGGCCTATTTCATGATTTTTCATATCATAGATCAGGTTCTTCGCTTCATGCAAACCTTTGGTTGTTCTGATAATGCCTATGTCATCCCACATCACCTGACGGAGTTGCTGTTTATAGATCTTATCATTTTCTTTGTGCAGAATATTACCATAATCCTTCTCAAAAGTAGGTGTTTTTACCTCCTGGTGCCCCTTACTTAAAAGATGGTCCACCGCCCTCTTGGCAAAAACCACACCTTCAAGCAGAGAGTTGGAGGCAAGCCTGTTGGCACCATGCACACCTGTGCCTGCCGCTTCACCGATGACATAGAGTCCTTCCATACCGGGAATACTGCCGTTCGTGTCACATTTAATGCCCCCGTTGGCGTAATGAAAAGCAGGCGAAATAGGTACTCTGTCTTGTGGAAAGTGATAGCCCAGGGTGCCAAAGGTGCGGGTAATATTGGGGAAGCGCTGTTCAAACCACGCTTCTTCGAACATGGAGAAATCCAGATAGACTTTCATTCCTGTTTTTCGCTGATGCTTAAAGATCCCTCTGGAGACAATGTCCCGGCTGGCCAGTTCTCCGCGTTCATCATAGTCGAAGAGAAAACGTCTGCCGCTTTCATCGACCACATGGGCACCTTCTCCTCTGAGTGCTTCGGTCAAAAGCAACTTTCTGGCGTAGGGTGTCTCCACAAAAACAGTCGGGTGGAACTGCATGAACTCCATGTCTGCCAGTTCAATGCCCTTTTCAACACAAATACCGTGAATGTCTGCAGAGACCGTACGGGAATTGGTGTTGTAGGCATAGAGTGACCCCACCCCTCCGGAGGCAATGATCACATCATCGGCGTAAATGGTCGTTGGCTCATAATTGACCGTGGCTTTCACACCGTAACATCTTCCGTTCTCTATCAGCAGGTCATAGACCAAAGTGTTTTTCTGAAGCTGATGTCTGTTCTGCACCATCATAAAGTAGTGCATATAGCGGCCTGTGGCATCCCCTCCGGCATGAATGATGCGCTCAACCGAATGGGCCGCCTCTTTGGTGTAGAGCAAGTGCCCTGCCCCATCTTTATCGAACGCCATGCCTTTGGCAATAATGTCGGCAGTCGTTTTCAAAGAAGTTTGTGACATGATCTCTACGGCTTCTTTGTTGTTATGGTAGGCACCCGCAGCCATGGTGTCGGACACATGCAGGGGAACATCTTCCTCATTGAGTGCGGTGGTCATACCTCCCTGTGCATAAAAGGTATTACACTCCCAGGGGATATCTTTACACACCACCAGTACTTTTTTGTCTGCGGGAAGCTGCATGGCTGCATAGAGTCCGGCAATGCCTGCCCCGATGATCAGTACGTCATATTTTTCCAACATTTATCCTTTTGCCGTACTGTTCACGTCGGGTACATAGACAGGGTTTGTCTTGTGACCGCAACCTGCCAGTGCCATACAGCAAACAGATGTTATAATAAAAACATGAAAAAAGCGTCTATGATTTTGTCTCATCTCTCAAACCAACCTCAATTCAGATATTTAAAGCAGGAGGAGTGCCACAGAAAATTCATTTCCCTGCTTGGTGCAAAATGGCAGAAAGCGATCGCCTTTATTTACATCAGGAACGAAACACTTTTTGTTGCAGTCACCCACCCCGGCTTTAAAATGGAACTTAATTATAATAAAGATTTATTAATAAGCGTATTAAAGCAACTCTCCTCTCTCGATACAAGCTGCGAAATGATGAAAGCGGACAAGATCGCGGTCTTTCACAGCAAATACAGGTCGATCGTCGAAGAGAAGAAAGAAGAGAGTACCGTACCCTACTACAGTGAACTCGCCACAACAGATTTTAAAATAGAGAACAGTGACAGCGACCTCAGAGAGAAGTTTGAACAGATCAAAGCCCGCATTGAAGAACAACTCACGTGAAAAGCACCATACAGAATCTGCCAGCTACGCCCGGTGTCTACCAGTATTTTGACGAGAAGGGAAAACTGCTTTATGTCGGAAAAGCCAAAAGTCTCAAAAACCGTGTGAAATCCTACTGGCGATTCACTCCCGTCTTCTCCCCCAACCCCGGCCAGTCTCCGCGTATACTCAAAATGCTCTCTGAAGCGAAGCATCTTGACTATATTGTGGTGGAGAGTGAAGAAGATGCACTGATTCTGGAAAACTCACTCATTAAACAGCTCAAACCCAAATACAATATATTACTCAGGGATGACAAGACCTACCCCTACATTTATATTGACGAATCCACACCCTACCCCCGGTTTGAGATCACACGTAAGGTGGTCAAGGGTAAGAACATCTCTTACTACGGCCCCTTCCCGACAGGCGGAAAAGCCCTTCTGGACAGCATTTACGAAGTCTATCCGCTGGTGCAGAAAAAATCCTGTCTCAGAGAGGGAAAAGCCTGTCTTTTTTACCAGATAAACAAATGTTTGGCCCCCTGTGAAGAGAGAGTCACAAAGGAAGCCTATGCAGAGATCGTCACCGAAGCGAAACAAGCCATTGTCAAGCGTAAAAACCTTTTAGGAAAACTTGAAACACGTATGCTGAAACTGGCGGAACAGGAACGTTATGAGGAAGCTGCTGCCGTGAGAGACAGCATCAATGCCATCTCTTCTCTGAACACCTCCTCAAACATCGATCTGGCAAATGAACTCGACCTGGATATCTTTGCCATTCTCAACGGTGATGAACGGGGAGTGATCGTCAAACTTTTCATGCGTCAGGGGAAAATCATCTCCTCTTCACACAGTTACTTCAGACATACACACATTTTTGATGAGAATGAAGCCTATAAACAGGCACTTCTGGAGTTTTACACCATCGATACACCCCATTTTTCCAAACAGATACTCACCGCCCATACCTTTGAAGATGCAGAACAGGTCGCCAGGACACTAAGCACACGCTTTAACAAAAAAATAGAGATCCTCACGCCCAAAATAGGACCTAAGGCAAAACTCATTGACCTTGCCTTGAAAAACTGTGAAGAGCTCCTGCGAAAAACCCAGAGTGATACCCTGATGGAACAGCGCATTGCAGACCTCTTCGACCTTTCGGTCATTCCCTACCGCATCGAAACCTTTGACAATTCACATATGATGGGGGTTGCCGTCGTAGGGGGTATGGTCGTCTGGGATGAAGGCAGATGGGATAAAAGCTCCTACAGACGCTACCAGCTCTCTGCCAGAGATGAGTATGGACAGATGAAAGAGATGCTCTCACGGCGCATTGCAGACTTTAGCGTTCATGCCGCCCCTGATCTGTGGGTACTCGATGGGGGACAGGCCAACCTGAACCTTGCACGTGCACTGCTGAAGGAGCAGCATATCAACCTTGATGTCATTGCCATTGCCAAAGAGAAACTCGATGCCAAAGCCCATCGGGCCAAAGGGGCAGCCAAAGATCTCATTTACACCGTCAATGGTATCATCGAACTCAAAGTCAACGACAAACGTTTGCACTGGGTACAGAGACTACGGGATGAAGCACACCGATATGCCATCACTTACCACCAAAATAAAAAACACAAAGAGGATACGCAGATTGCACTGCTCAATAAAAAAGGTATAGGCAAAGCAACGGTCAAAAAACTCATTGACTATTTCGGCACATTTGAAGCCATTGAGGAAGCTTCGGAAACAGAACTCACAAACGTTACAAACAGGAAGATTGCAAGTATTATAAAAAATAGAACTCAATAAATAAGTATTTTTAATGTTTTTCACTTAAAAATATATTAATTCATTCTATTTTTAGCTTAATTGTTATACAGTTTTAGTTACTAACAAAACAAGAGGAAGAATACTGCCGCAACAGTTGCAGTTAAAGGAGTTTTATCTACATGTACTATATTGTTAACCAAACCGATCATATTATTGCCGCAGACAGTGAGCTGTTAACGTTATTGTCTGTTTCATCTTTGGATGATCTTCATAAAAATATTGCACTTGGCAATATTGAATTCACTATGCCATTCGGCAGCGATCTCAATATCACCCTCTCAGGCGAGGTAAGATCATATCTCTCCGAGCATCATACACTTTCAAGTATTTTGGGTGATATGATGCTTGTAGAAGTCAGAGAAGAGATCGTAGTAGAGAAAGAAGCTGAAGAAAACCTTGAGGAAGAAAAGTTTACAGGTGATGAGGACATCATTACCTATAACGATGAGATCTCTCTGATAGAAGACGAACCTCTTGCCCCAACAGAGGAAGAAGAGCGTCAGGAGGAAGAGGAGTCGATCATCTCTCTCCTTGAAGAGGAAGCACCCCTTGATCTGATCGAAGAAGCGCATGAAAAAGAGATACATGAAGAGGATTCTGATGATACTCCGATCTTTATCGACGCGGCAGAAGTCTCCAGGAAGATCGGTATTTCAGCAGATGACTATGAACGTTTCCTCAAAGAATACATCGATACAGCATTGACACTGGAAGATGATCTTAACGGGAAACACGAGAAGCAGAAAAACCAGGCGATCACTACACTCTCACATCTTTCCAATGTACTTCACCTTGATGCGATTTCAAAAACCATTGAAAAGATCAAAGATGCCGATGAAGAAGAGCAGCGTGCCTATATACTCGCTTTTTACAATTTACTGGCCAGGGTCACCACAGAGAAAGAAGAGAGAGACACAGTGGAAAAGGAAGCCATACAGCTACCTGCAGACGAACATAAGCGTTTGGATACCATCGATCTCAGTGATGTCAAACCGATCCATTTTGATTTCCAGATGAGTGAAGCGGCAAAAGACCTCAGTCTCCCTATTGAACTTATTGAAGAATTCGTGATCGATTTCATTGAACAGGCACATACTGAGACTGAAAATATGCTCAAAGCCTATGAAGAAGGTGACATCAGCACCGTTCAGAAACTTGGGCACCTGCTGAAAGGAACATCAAGCAACCTGCGTATCAAACCTTTGGCCGATACACTTTATGCCATTCAGTTCTCTGATGAAAATGATGATCTCGAAGCCCTTATTAAAACCTATTGGGGACATTTCCTCTCTTTCGAAAACCAAATCAACGCGACACTAAAAAGGATCTAAGAGATGACAATTCGTAACAGACTAAAAACGGTCGGGATCGCTCCGATACTCTTTCTTATACTTCTCTCGGGTTATTTCTTTGTCACATCCTATGTGAACTATGAGAAAGCACGTGCCCTCCAGACAATACTGAAAAACAATACCTACCTGAGCGACAGTTTGGGAAAAATAGACCAGGAACGCGGATTGACCGCACTCTATCTCGGTAGTGATACGAAAGAGTTTGCAGACACACTCAAGAAACAGCGCTCTAAAACAGACAGCGCGTTTCAGACACTTTCCAAAAATCTTGAGTATAAGAACACTACCTTTATGCCTATGCTTCTTGAATTTATGGGAGAAAAAGATTTTATTGATGGTTCCAAATATATGACGCTTATCGAAGAGCTTAGAAGTATTAAAGCCGCAAGAAAGGCCGTCGATACCCAAAGTGAATCTTTTAACAAGATCTTTTCATACCGATATACGCAAAAATTGGCAACCCCTATTTTGGCCCGCATGTCCGATATCAGGATATTTTCACTCAACACGGAGATCTCTTCGCTCATCTCTTCGCTTCTACAACTCTCGATTGCCAGAGAAAATACAGGACTCGAAAGAGATTTCGTCTCCTATTATATGCTGAAAAAAGCGTCCATGTCATTTGAAGAGATCGCACTCTGGGATCAGTTCAGGACCAAAGCAAGCGGTTTTGACATGACACTGGTGACAGATACGGCACTGCATTCCAAGCTTGAAAACATATTCAATGCACCCAAGGCCAAAACACTTTTAGCTGAGCTGACAGAAACCTCTTCGGCCATTCAGACCGATGTCGACAACGGTGACTATGCCGAAAGTGCTATCGACTGGTTCAGCCTTCAGACACAGAAAATATCTCTCATTAAAAAAGCAGAACTCACTGCAGCAAGTACACTCTGGGAGAAGAGTGATGCCTATCTGAAAGAGCAGATCTTTCTACTCTCTATCGCTTCTGTCTTTCTCATCTTTGCCTTCATTCTTGCTTTCCTCGGGTACCATACCACAAGAGATATTACACGAAACATCCAGGAACTTGAAGATGTACTGAACAAAGCCGTCGCAGAAATGAAAAGTGGTGACCACTATCTTGCTTCCGACACAGCGAACATTGAAAATATCGAACTCGATACCCATAACGGAACAAAAGAGGCTTACCGCTTCCTTGAAACACTGATCGATTCAGCCAAACAGGATAAATTGACAGCTCTTCAGGCCAATGAAGCGAAATCTCTCTTCCTTGCAAATATGTCACACGAGATCAGAACTCCGCTCAACGGTATTGTCGGTTTTACAGAGATACTTAAAAATACAGACCTGACTCCCGAACAGGAAGAGTTCGTCTCCATTATTGATAAAAGTTCAGAAAGTCTTCTCAGTATTATCAACAATATACTTGACCTTTCAAAGATCGAAAGTAACAAAATCGAAGTTGAAACCATTGTATTCGATGCAGAAGAAGAGTTTGAATCTGCCATAGAAACCTATGCGGTCTCTGCCGCAGAGAAGAACATTGACCTCAACTTCTATATGGATCCGTCCATCAGTAAAAAACTCAAAGGGGATCCGACGAAGATCAAAGAGATCCTGATCAACCTTCTCTCCAATGCTATTAAATTTACCTCATTCGGCGGAGAGATCGATCTTGAGATCACCCCTGAAGAGAACGGTCACATCCGATTTAAAGTGGAAGACAACGGTATCGGTATGTCAAAAGACCAGCAGCAGCATGTGTTTGAAGCCTTTTCCCAGGCAGATGTCTCTGTCACACGTAAATTCGGCGGTACAGGTCTGGGACTGACCATTTCCAAACAGTTTGTTGAGATCATGGGAGGAAAACTCCACTTCAACAGTACGAAAGATGAGGGAACCGAATTTTATTTCAGTATTCCTCTTGAGAGTGTCCCTTCAGCTGAGTCAAATTATGTGCGTGCCTTTACCGACCTTACCATCGGTATGTTTGCACAGAATGAGTCAAGTAACTTTGATGCCTACCTGGAGAAATACTTAGAGTATTTCGGTCCCAAGGTAGAGCATATCGACACCATTGAAAAGCTTCGCGCACTCAATCATGACCAGGTGTGTAAAAGCTATTGGATAGACATAGACAAAGCCCAGGACAATATGATAGATGCCATGACACATCTTGACAGATCAAAAGTGATCGTACTCGCCAATATCACAAGCCGTGACAAAGCGGAACAGCTGGACATCGATCCGGAAAATATTATCTTCAAGCCTGTTACACTGAGTAAACTCAAAAGTGTACTCAGTAAGACAGCCAATATTGCACCACAACTTCTTGAAGAGAGTGTTGCTGTCATTTCAAATAAGTACGATGCCAAAGTACTGGTCACCGAAGACAATGTCATCAACCAGAAACTCATTACCCGTATTCTTGAGGAGCATGGTATTTCCGTCGATATCGCAAACAACGGTCTCGAAGCATTTAAGAAGAGAAGAAACAACAACTACGACCTGATCTTCATGGATGTACAGATGCCGGTGATGGATGGTATTGAAGCAACGCATGAGATACTGGACTATGAAGAAGATGAAGAGGTAGCACACATTCCTATTATTGCCCTCACTGCCAATGCCCTTAAAGGGGACAGAGAGAAGTATATAGGAGAGGGGATGGACGAATACATCACCAAACCTATTGAAACCAGTGAACTGCATTTCATTCTCAACAAATTCCTCTCCGACAAAATGCTGGAACCGTTGCCGGAGACAAAAGAAAAAACAGCAGAACCCGTAGTCAAAGAAGAAGTAGCAAAATCCGAAGTAGCAGAAACGATGACGGCTGAAGACAAGGCAGAGAATGATGAAGATGCCTATATTGAAATGGAATACCCGGTCGCCAAACGTATTTTGATCGCTAAAAAATTCCCAATAGAAAAAAGAGTACTTTCAAAAGTACTTAACAATCTTTCACTGGCATACGACATACTCGATAACAACGAGCAGATAGAAGCACAACTTGAATCACATAATTTTGATATACTCTTAACCGATGAAACACTGATCAGTGATGCTGTCAAAAAACGTTTTGAAAAGATCACGATTGTAACATCAGCCGTATCGAAAGAGCAGATCCAACTACTTATTGCAGAACGTAGAGGATAAGCAACGTGGGAATGAAACTATTAATTGTAGACGATGACTTTATTAACAGGAAATTACTGCAAACGATCTTGAAAAAGAATACACAGGTCTCGGAAGTCTTTGAAGTTGAAAATGGTGTCCAGGCACTCAACTTCATCGAAACCAATCATGATGTCGACCTCATACTCCTCGATATTATGATGCCGGTACTGGACGGGGTAGGGTTTCTTAATATTTTTAGAGCCGATATGGCATCTTCACATATTCCGGTGATCGTACTCTCTACAGACGACTCCAGAAAGAGTGAAGTGTTTGACAGCGGTGCCAATGACTTTTTACGCAAACCGGTTAAAGAGGAAGAACTCTTTAATAAAATATCCCAATGGTCCAATGCCTAAGGCGGCACCCTTCCACCCTAAATAAAGACTTCTTTTAACACTTCATCTACGGTAGAGACAGCTATTATATTAATATTGTCTTTCACTTCACTTGGAATATCATCAAGGTCACGTTCAAAGTTTTTAGCCGGTATCAACGCTTTGGTGACCCCAGCTTTATAGGCTGCGATCAGCTTCTCTTTCAAACCGCCGATAGGAAGTACTTTACCTGTGAGGGTCACTTCACCTGTCATGGCTACTTTATTGTCTATCTTTTGCGCACTTAGAATGGATGCTATGGCAGTTACCATGGCAATACCCGCAGATGGTCCGTCTTTGGGGGTGGCACCTTCAGGTACATGTATATGAAGGTCATAACGCTTATAGACTTCAGAGGGGTCAACCTTGATGTTCTCTTCACGTTCTTTCAGCATTTTAGGAATGATACTCTGCGATATTTCCAGTTTCTTCTGGTCAATGAGTATCTTCACTACGGAGTGTGCAATACGCACGGACTCCTTCATGACATCTCCCAGGCTTCCCGTCAACTGCAAGGCACCTTTCCCCTTGATCTTAATAGCTTCTATGGTCAAGACATCTCCCCCTACGGCGGTCCAGGCAAGGCCGCTCACCACACCGACCTGCGGTTTGGCATCTACCAGAGAAATTTCAAAGACTTTTTTGTCAACGAATCTGTTCAAATTCTTTTTACTGATACGAATACTGTCTTTGCTGCTGTCTTCCAATAGTTGTCTTGCCGCTTTTCGCATAAGGGAAGCAATACGTCTACGCAGATTACGGACACCTGCTTCTCTGGTGTATTCATCGATCAGTATCTTCAGGGCTTTGTTTGAAATGGAGAATTCACGTTTCTTCAAAGCATGTTTCTTCAGCTCCTGAGGTATGAGATAGCGTGTTGCGATCTCAAACTTCTCTTTTGGGGTATAGGAGTTAAGCCCTATGAATTCCATACGGTCACGCAGTGCTGCGGGTATACGTCCTACATCATTGGCTGTGGCAATGAAGATCGCCTTACTCAGGTCTATATTGAAATTCAGATAATAGTCCCTGTACTTACTGTTCTGTTCCGGGTCAAGTATTTCAAGAAGTGCGGCTGTGGGGTCTCCACGCATGCTCCGCCCTACTTTGTCTATCTCATCCAGTACAATGACCGGGTCCATACTTTTGGCTTCTATGAGCCCCTGTACCACTCTTCCGGGCATGGCACCCACGTAGGTACGTCTGTGCCCGCGAAGTTCATTGACATCTTCCAGTCCGCCCAGTGCCATGCGGACCAGCGGTCTCCCCAGTGCTGTAGCGATGGAGTTGGCAAGAGATGTTTTACCCACGCCCGGAGGGCCCGCGAAACAGAGTATGACACCCCCTGTCTCTTTGGCTTTTATGCCTCTGAGTGCTGCCAGTTCACGTACGGAGAAAAACTCTACAATACGCTCTTTGGGTTTCTCAAGAGAGTAGTGGTCTTTGTCCAGCTCGGAAGAGACATCTTTCACGGAGAGGTTTTTCCTGTTCAATTTTCCAAAAGGGAGTTCAAGTACCCATTCAAGGTAGGATTGCACCGTCTGTGCTTCCGCAGATTCCGGATGCATACGTGCAAAACGGTCCATCTGCTTACTCACCTCTTTAAAGGCATCTTCATTCATATGCGGTTTCAGTGCCGCTATTTTCTCTCTGAATGCAGCGATCTCCTCTTCACGCTGGGTATCCATACCCAACTCCTGCTGTATCTCTTTGAGCTGCTCTTTCAGGAAATACTCTTTGTTGGTCTGCTCTATCTTGGAGTGTACCTTGGTACGTATTTCACGCTGTACTTTGGCTGCTTCCATTTCAGAAGTCACCACATCTATCAGCTCAAGAAGGCGCTTTTCTATATCTGTTTCAATGTAGAGTGCATACGCCACTTCCTTGTCAAGTTTCAACATGGAAGAAACAAGGTCTGCGATACGGTTGGGTTCATCATTCTCTTCAATGGTGCGTACCAGGTCGGCCGGGAAATGACTGTTCATCGAGGAGAGCAGTTTTACTTTATCTCTTAAAAGTCCCATCAGCGCTTCGACTTTGAGCGTTTCATAGGGTTTGGGCTCGACAATGTCTATGGTAGCTTTGTTAATATCCCCGGGAAGCAGATCAACGATCTCACCGCGTGCAAGCCCCTGAAAGAGTATTTTCACCCTTCCGTCGGGTATGTGTACCTTGCGCATGATGGAACCCACGACCCCTACTTTATACATGGCATCAAAATCACGGCTCCCCTCTTTGCCCTCAACGGAAGAGGTGACAAAAAGCAGAGAGTTATTCTCCATGGCATCCTGTGCGGCATCGATATCTTTCTGATTGGTCAAAAAGATCGGTGAAATCATAAAAGGGTAGAGGAAAAGTTCATCCTCCACTACAATGGGAAGTGCGGTGGGGAATGCATCATAGTCGCTGAGTTGCATAAAAAATCCTTTGGATTTAAATTTTAAATTTTGAATTATAAATGTTGAATGTTAATTAAAAGCCTGTTGGCTTTTAATCGAAGACTTTACCAATAATACCCTGCTTAGGCGGCGTGATATCGGAAAGATTGACCACAGAGTCTTTATTTTTCTCTCTGTATATCTTGGCTGCTTCCACTTTACCGGTACGGTCATAAAGTGCGGCAATATTTTCATTGAGCAGGTACTGGCTCATATGCAAACGGATAAGTATGGTATTGACCATTGCCGTGTAGTCAGACCCTGGGTAACGCATAATATAGAGTTTTGCCTGGTTAATACTGTCTATAATCAGTTTCTGGTCTTTGTTCACATCCTGTACACCGAGGAAAGAGGCTTTAAGCTTCATAAAGTCCGTATATTCACGGGTTCTCTCTTCTCCGTAACGTTTATTGTACTCATCCAGATAATAGTTCGCCAGCAGATACTCTTCTTTATTCATATGTGCATGCGCCAGAAGCATCATGGCTGTCGGCATTAAAGGTGAACGCATATGCTCACTTTTGAGTGAAATATAATACTCGTCCGCCTTGTCCATGTTGTTCTTGGAGATACTCTGAGCGATCTTCTTGTACCAGTAGAGTGCAGGTTTATTGAACTCTGTCACTTCATCTTTGCTTCCCATACATCCAAGCAGCAGAAATGCCATGGCAATACTTATTAAAATACTTTTTCTCAATTTTTTATCCTATCTTCTTCAAGGGTTTATTTATAATGTATATAATAGCCCAAAATATGTAAAAAGTGTATTAGTCTTCCTAAAACAGTAAGGAGAGATTCAATATTCATCTTTATAGTTAACTTTTAATCATAATATGTTATTATTTTTGCAACAAAGAAGTGTTGCCTGTACAACACATATACAATGGGGAAATGATGAGTAAAATAAAAAAAGTGTCAGACAAAGAGATTCTTGACGATATGAGTGCCATGTTGAAACAGACGGCTGACTTTGAAAGAACTCTCAGCACACTAAACCTAACTGAAGACGAAGAGCTCATCTTCAAACGTGCCGCCCACCAGCTTAAAAAAGAGACGCCCAATATGCAAATACTTCGCAAGGCATATGACATATTCGTTGTAAAAAGCTATACAAACACGGCGTTTAACCATTACGATTCGCAGGCTATTCTTTCTGAAAGTGTTGAACCCCGAGGGATATTTGGCGGATTTTCCTCCTCCCCAGTTGTAAAAACTTTTGTGGTTATTGTTGTGATCCTTATTGGTCTGAAGGCATTGAATGGATAGACACTCTCCTTTCCCTCACGAATATTAGTACTTCTGTTTTCTTGTTCAATCTATTAATATCTTTTTTTCAAGAAAATCACCACTCTTTTTAGATGGACAATTATAGCGTAAATCACGTGATACAGGGCTTTATATAGGGGTTGAAACAAAAGAAATATTCAATATTTAAGCGCGTATTATTATTATTAGTAGTAGTAGTAGTATCTATTCTTGGTTTTTTGCTTGAAACCGGGGTGAGTAGTTACAAATTTTAAATATACAATCTTAAATATACTTAAATAAAAGTTAGGATATAATATTTTCATATAATCTTATACAAGGAAACCCAATGAAAAAATTGTTCTTCTTTACACTTATGACATACTTCTCTACTGCACAACTTGCTGCAGCAGATATACCCAATGCTGACGACCTCTGTTATGACAAAGATCAAGTCTTTACCGAAGGAACGGGATGTGTCGACTTTGGACCTTTTTCAGGAGGATTTAACTGTAAAAAAACCATTCCTCTGAGAAATATTTCAGATGACACCCTCTCAGATGTTAGTGTACTCTGGGATATCGATGATGGATTTAAAGCCGATTTTGTAGAATCATGCGGAATTGACGGGACAAATAAAAAGGGAGGTGCCTGTAAATTTCATGCGCTTATTCATTTTGGTCCCTTTAATGCATTTGAAGACAGTATTCTTTTTGATCCTATGCCTGACTTCACTGCCTCCGGCGAGTCATCGGAACACTCGATCTATCTCTATAACCTCATGGCCGGAAGGGTAGATCCTTTTGTCTTTTTCAGAGACGGGGTACTACAGGCAAATTATAGAAAAAACGGTGACACATATACGGGAACTGTTAAAGCCTGTAAGCGACATTGGAAAAAAGTAGAACATCTCTGTTATGACTATGATGCCATCACCTATGACAACTCCCTTGGTCTGGGCATTTGTATGGATTTCGGCCCCTTCAAAGGCGGTTTTGCCTGTAAGCAAAATATTCCTATCAGAAGTCTGACAAACCAGGACATCAGCGATATTGACATTGTTCTCGACCAGCATGGTATGAACGGAAGTATGCTTGGTGACTGTGGTATAGACGGTAACAGTAAAAAAGCAAGTGGCAAGTGTCAGGACCGTACGCTCTTCAACTTCGGCCCGATGGGTATGATCGCAAGAGGCTTCATGTTCGATATGCCAGACTACGACAAACCGTTCGACAAACACTCCATCTTCACACGCTCCATGATGTCCATGAAGATGGACCCCGTCGCTTTCTTTACTGGGGAGAACATGTACACCCACTACACCGTCGACAGCAAGAAATACGACGGCTACATCCCGGCGTGCAAGGTCAACAAAAAACCTGTGAAAGATCTATGTTATGTACATGAAAGAGTTAACTATGAACCTTTGCTACTCGACGGCAAATTGGGTGTCTGTGCTGAATTCGGTCCGTTCAAAGGCGGCATGGGATGTAAACAGTCCATCCCTATACGAAGCAACACAAATACAAAATTGACGCAAGTCGATATTTTATTCGATGAGCATGGTATGAACGGGGACTTCCTCGGAGATTGTGGTATTGGTACGAAATCCGGCTTTTTGGACCAGTCATGTAAAGAGAATCAGGCATTTGACTTTGGTCCTATGGGAATGTTCAGCCGTGGCGTCATCTTTGACCCCATGTCAAACTATGCACCTTTTGAAGAACATACGATCTATATGAGTTCCATGATGGAAATGAGTTTTGACCCTGTTGCCATGTTTACAGGCGAGAACCTCTATACACACTATGTCAAAGAGGTCAATGGTACCAGTACCCTCATTTCAGGAAAGATCCCGGCATGTAAGAAAAACTATGCTGATGATCTCTGTATGACAAAACATGAACCTGTTGTCAAACCTTTTCCTTTCTATAATCCTCCCTATATAGGTACTTATGCCAAGATAAAACATCAGCGAACGGACATACTGGAGCAGACAGACGTGTATGTAAACACAGATACTTTATGGTCCATCGATTGCCGGGTAGACAGTGAGCTATGGGGAAGGGACTGTGTCAACAAAGATAACATCGATATGTTCATGATCGGCTTCTCCGGCACCGGTTCATCATTCGATATGCATACTTTCTCTCCTGGTACTCAGCGTAAAGTCACGAGGTCAGTAAGCCTCTACGATGGTATATGGGATACCTTGGAAAGTTGGCTCGGAAATTTTGAAGAAAATGAAAAAGTGTTTGCAAGCTATTTAAAAAATGAAGAGTGGTACTCTTACCGTCTGGGATACTGTCTCACCAAAAAGAAGCTCAGTCTCATGACGGGTACCTTTGGTGCCTGGGACAATTACCGTGTAGGAATTCATGGTACGGGTGACCGACACATCGCAACCAAAATAGTGAACAAACCTTTTACGCTTTCTATTGCCAGTATCAATGAAGCACAAGATGCTTATCAAGCTAAAAATGTATCGACCGATATTGCCTATGGTCTTATTGAACCCGACGGCACCTCCTTTATTGTTAACGGAGGATCATTTGATGCAAGTAAGGTCACCCTCTTTGAACATGAGTTTACTGTTTCGAGAGCCTACAGAGAACTTGAAGTAGGTTTCAAACTCTGTTCCGAGATCAGTCATGGAAAGCTGATCCTTCATGACAGTGCAAAATGTGCGGCAGTAGAAGTACTGGCCTGTGATGATGCACATGCAGGTACACATTGGCGTATGTGTCCCAGCGATGACTCTTTTTCGGTACGTCCTGACCACTTCACATTTAAACTGCCATTCATGACCGATAAAAGAACACTTAGATCCGGTGAAATTTACAAGTATGAAATTACAGCAAAAGATTATGCAAGTAATCCTACTAACGGATACAATCAGTCAGGAAATCATTTGAATGACGATAATGCAAGCATTCTCTTTGCAGATAGCTCAGAGAACAACGGCTCACTCCACGGAACTATCGATTATGATGGTAGTTCTTTTGACTTTGCAGATGGTATCAGTACTTCAGCAGGAGAGACCTATGTTGCAAACGTTTCATTTGATGATGTGGGAAAGATCTCATTATTGCTTCAAGATGCGGAATGGACCAGTGTAGACAGTAACGATACTCCTAGCAGCTGTGACGCTGGTATGAAAAATGGTGTCAATGTACCAAACGGACGTTTCGTTTGCGGATTGACAAGACCGACGTTTATACCTCATCACTTTAGACTTGCAAATGCAAAATTAGTGAACCACAACAACGGAGCGTACACTTACCTTGGTATTAAGCCAAGCAACGAAAACGATGACATCGATATGTCAGCACATGTAGACATGACCGTCATTGCAGAAAACAAGCCGGGTGTAACCACAGAAAACTTTAGTGAAGGTCTTTATGAAAACCCTGTTTCTGTCACATTAACAGTACCAGACATAACAGTACCAGACATAACAGGAAATGGCATTACTATGACAGCATTTAAACATGATTTAAATGAGATAGATGTAATCCCTGCTACAATTGGCTTTGGTGAAATAGGGGTAAATTCAGCAGGAACCTTCCATTTTGCCTGGGATACGACAACCCCGGCAGAAAAATTAAATTTCAACTACGTAAAAGACCCTGCTGTGCCTACCCAGCCATTTAGGCTAGAGAGTTCAGATCCAGGTTTTGACATCAATGTGACTTCAGACTATAGCGGCACGAAAATATCAGGTTCCATTAAAGAGCCTATCTCACCTCCAACTGGTTCTGCGACCTTCCATTATGTAAAAGTAGCAGCCACTAAAAAGTTATACCCGAACATAAATACAAACTCGGTTCCAACACCGATACGTGCACTTGTCTATTGTCCTACAAGCGTCGTATGTAGTGCATTAAGCATAGATATAATAAACGATGGGACAATTGATGCTCAATGGTGGATTTCAAGAGCACACAAGACAAGTCAAGGATACGGAAAGATTGGCCTGCACGTCACAGCAGGTGGTGGTACGGTTACTTCACTTGCACCTATTGAGTCTAATGGTATTAACCGTAACATAATAGTGAGCAATACCTCAGGAGTGGTACCAAACACAGTGAGTATCGATACAGACCCTGCCACTACAGATGATTGGATGATAACAGAGGATTCAGGTTCCGATATTGACTTTATTGGAGCGAGTGGCTGGGCAGGACATGGAAAAGCAGGTAATGTTGTAGGTGGTCAACCTAGCCATAAAAAAAATAATAAGTTGAACTGGTAGATGGTTAAAAAAATACGACCTGCCATAGCAATGATTGAACTCATTTTTGCTATTACTATTATGGGTATTGTGCTTATGTCAGCCCCAAGGCTGATGCAAGTAGCAGTAAACAGCGGCTATGTGGCTACGCAACAAGAGTCCATTGCAGAAGCTGCTACAAAAGTCAATATGCTTTTAGGCTACTCTTGGGATGAGCGTATTGCAGATGATAGCAATATGAGTACAATTTTAACAGTGACTGCCGGTGACACGAGCCTTAACAATACGCCAAATATGAGAAGAATGGGGACACCACCCATTAGTTACCGTGCTTTTGTAGACACCAACGGAACAACCTTGCCTGCAAGTGCCATTGCATTAGATGCAGGTGAATTAGTAGAAAATGATTTTGATGATATTGATGATTTTAACGGTACAGTTACAAATCTCACCGACCTGACGGCAGGAGGCGCTGATGTAGACTACATAGACAAAAATATAACGTTAACTACAGCCATTAGCTACAGTGATGACAATGTATCAGGAACAGGTTATCAACAAAATAGTATCACCTACACCCCATTTAGTGCAGCTGCTGCCGGGACAACAACTAACATTAAAAGTATCTCAGTCACGCTAACCAGCACTTCAGGTGCCAGTGAATTAAGCAAAAATATCACACTACAAGCTTTCTCTTCCAACATCGGTAGCTATCAACTCGAAGAAAGAAATTTTTAAATGAAAAAACTTAAACTTAAACCTGCCTTTACTATGCTAGAGCTTATCTTTGTCATTATAATTCTTGGGATTGTCTCTTCCATCGGGGCAGAGATGATAAGTAAAGTCTATACCGGCTACATTACACAAAGAGCGCAATACAAAGCCTCCATGAAAACCCAATTAGCCAGCCAACAAATAGCCAACCGTTTGGCCTCAGCCATACCTGGTACTGTGGTAAGACGTCTTACTAAAGCAGGTGCATTTGAAAACATCACTGATCCCATGGGGTTAGACCCATCAGGAGATACCTACACTGTACTCCAATGGGTCGGTTCCGATGTCGATAGTTTTACCGCAAATGCAACTCCAGGGTGGAGTGGGTTTGCAGATGTTGACAACCCTACTACCATAGCAACCAACCTTATCACACCTGGTTCAAATTTAACTTTAGCCAATACAATCATCACAAATTTAAATGGTGGGGCTCTTCCAGCGGCATGGAAACCTACGATTTATTTCCCCAATGATACACTAAATCATAATGTCGCTATACCTTTAACAGTGAATACTGCTTTAACACTTATAGCCCCAGTTCCTACACATGTTGTAGAGCATTACAAGTTTGCCTGGACTTCCTATGCGTTAGTCGTAGAAAATGGAGATTTATTTTTGTATTATGCTTTTGACCCTATTACTGGTTGGACCGTTCCCAATGGTACCAACCGTTCACTCCTTTTAAAAAATGTAAGTACTTTCAGATTTACAGGTTCAGGGCAAACGATTCGTTTTAAAATTTGTGCAGAAGAACAGATTGGTGAAGACTTCAACATTACTTCATGTAAAGAAAAGGCGGTTTTCTAATGCATTTACAACCTCAAAGAAAAGCATTCTCAATGCTTACAGCCATAGTGGTCATCGTACTCATGGCATCTGTGGCAATGTTTATTATGAGTCTATCGGGAAAAATGGTTAAAGCTACCACCACACAGTACCAGAGAGAACAGGCTATGTTACTTTCAAAAAGTTACACAGAGTATACCGTTATGGCAGTCACCGCCAATAAACACAACAGCACAAATTGTCTCAATACCATCAATGGCGCATATCAAGATTACAATATCACTGTGAAATTATCATATATCGCGAATACAAGTACCGATATCAGTAACTGCAGCAGACGATTGAGTACTGCTGTTACTACCCCTGGTTCCCCACTCAATATCATTGTAGATGTCTTTGTGCGTTACCCAGACTATGATCATCCGGATAACCTCATGAAGACATACTACAAAAGGACTTTGCAAAAAATATGAGACAGTCTAACTATAATTCAAATAACATGCGCACTGCATTTACAATGATAGAACTGCTTTTTGTCATTATTGTCATTGGTATTTTGGCTTCATTGGCAGTACCTAACAATGACAGAGAGCTACGACAAGAAGCTGGAGACAATATTTTGTCTGCCATTCGCTACACGCAAAGTTTAGCCTTGACGGACGACAAAACAAACCCCTTTGGAGGGAATTGGCAACGTGCACTTTGGCAAATACGTTTTACAGGAACCTCTGTCATTAGTTATACCATAGGTTCCAACCTAGATTATGCAGGAGGTGGAACAAATATAAATAAAAATGAATCAGCCATTGACCCTGCCAATGGGAAGTATATGTATAACAATGTTCCAACTTCTCCACAACCTGATGAAAGCCCAAATGTTTTTCTCACAGAAAAATATGGTATCAACTCTGTTAGCTTTAATAATTGTAAGGGTAAACAAAATACAACTGCAAAACATATTGCTTTTGATCAGTTAGGTAGACCCCATAGAGGGATTTCAGCAGCTACTAATAATTATTCTACCTATATATACACTCGTGATTGTAGAATTACCTTTGGATTTATAACTCCAGGTATCCCCGATCTCATTATAAATATTGCACGAGAAACTGGCTATGCACATATCGTTGATCAAAATGCTTCTTAGTCTTACTGTTTACCCTTCATTAAGCAACTTAAGTTACAATTAAGTATGAGTATTAAAATACTCATTACTTATAATTAAAGGATTTATCATGAAAAGAAGTATTACAGGTAGACATTTTGAATTAACTCAGGCCATCAAGAATTATGCAGAATCTGCAGTAGACGTACTGGACAAGTATAACCTTGACATTACGACAGCCAACACAGTTATTTCATCTTCTGAAAAAAAAGGTTTTACCGTGGAGTTCATTGTAAATCTTAAAGACAGAAATACCATCGTGATCACTCAAAATGATAAAGATGTATACGCAGCGATCGACCTTGCGATCGAAAGAATGAAAAAATCACTCAGACGTCACTCTGACAAGATCAAAGGGCACAGGATCACCAGTTTTAAAGACCTTGGTGCAGAAGCGGAAGCCGTGACTGATTTTGATGCAGCAGAGCCGGAGATCATCCCTATGGATCTTGAACTCCATAAGCCAATGGATTTTGATGAGGCTATTGATGCGCTTAGAGCAGAGCATAAAAGACAATTTATTGTATTTAACGACTCAGAGGGGCTTATGAGAGTTATGTATAAAAGAGCAGACGGAAACTTCGGACTCTATTAAAACTATCCGTTCAGTGCCATGGCACTGAACATATCCTATTCCCCCTTCTCTCTTTTCTTTACTTTACAAATTCACATCGCTATTTCTAACCTGTTTAAGAGGTAATACTCCCAC
>JALSUP010000136.1 GCA_027071315.1 Sulfurovum sp. | reverse complement strand
TACGCAGTTTTTTGACCAATGTACGCACGGAGTCTGCATTGAACTCCACCGTAAACTCCTGCCAGACATGGATAGAGATATCTTCAGAAGAGACATCATGTCCTCTATAAGCACTAAGTATGGAGAGTAGCCGTTTTTCCGACTGACTCAGTGTCACGACATCGCCATGAGTATAGAGTATCATCTTCATCTCATCCCAACGTGTATCTTCATCGATACGGCAGATATGACGGGCACTATTGGCATCAGGAAGGGTCTCTAAAACATGGTCGATGACACCACTGAGTTTTTTACGGTTTACTGGTTTAAGCAGGTAATTGACCACATCGAGACTCAAGGCTTTCATCAGCATCTCTCGCTCTTCATAAGCCGTTATCATCACGACTTTGGTATGAGGAGAAACTGCTCGCAGCTGTTCTACAAAAGTAAGACCATCCATCTTAGGCATACTAATATCACTGATCACGATCTCGGGATGATGCTTTTGAAACAAAAGCAGTGCCTCTTCTCCATCACGTGCTTCAAGATACTCAAAATCATAACGATCTTTCAAGTACTCCATATGCTGCTGACGCACAGCATCCTCATCTTCAGCATAAAGAAGTGTTAGTTTTTTACCCATTTCATCCCTTTATCACTTATAATTATACTCCTTGTTTATTGGATATCTTTTAAATTTCACTAAATTTTATTAATGTTCACAGTTCGACCACACTTTGATGTCATACTTTTGTAATTTTTAAACTAAAGACAAAAAATGAAAAAAACGTTATTAATCAGCGCATTTACCGCTGTAGTATTGACTATGACTGGTTGTGGAAGCAGTGATAATGGTGGGACAACAGGCACTGGAACTAGCGGTGGAACTGGCACTGGCGGTGGAACAATAGGCAACAGCGAACCCATTAGAGCAGAAGTGAGACTAGGAGTCTGTCGGATTCCAACACCCAATATTATGCCAAACTTCCCAGTATCCTGAAAAACAGTCTTTATAATCTTCAAAAAGCTTCTTTGACAGCCTCATAAAGTCTATAACTACCACCTCTAAGCTCTTATTATCCTCTAATGGTATGCATTCTCTTCAAGTTATAAGCTAAACAGACTAAACTCCATTCACCTTTAGCTTTTTGAACACCTCTTAGTAGCAGTTGTCTGAAACCTATCACATGCTTTATCACTCCAAAGACTGTCTCAACTGTAGATTTACGTAAAGCATATATTGCTTTACCTTCTTGTGTCTGTAATCGATGTCGCATTTTTTCCAATGCGGTTGGATTGTCTGGAAGTGGATCAGCTAGTTTAAAGCGTTCTTCTAATGATTGATTGTGTTTCTCTTTATTTAAAGAGATGTATGGTGTAATACCAGCCTTATCACATGCCTCGATATTGGCTTCACTCATATACCCGGTATCTGCCAACATGTCTTCTGGTTTTAAAGCACTATGCTTATCGAAGTATTGCAGGGTTGGCACTATCTCCAGTTTATCATTGACGTGTTGTGTCAGATGGTGATGGATAATAAGACGGCTATCATGTTCAACCGAAGCTTGTCCATTATAGGACTGTTGGAACCCACCTCCTGAGACAGGCATGATCCTTGACTCTTCATCTGTGAGATTGATCTGATCACTTCCTTTGATCTCAAGGGTTGGAGGAGATGGGATTCTCCCTGGTGTTTTCTTACCACTCTTCTTCTCTTTATCTTGACGCTCTTTCATCTTTGCGTCATATGATCTCTTCTCTTGTTCATAACGCTCTTTTGCGCGTTGTTCTATCTTCTCTTTGGCTTCTTTTATTGCTTTAAGACGATCTTCTCTACGAGATAGTTCAGCTGGAATATCTATACTCTCATCAGCTTCTGCCTCATCCACTTCCTGTGCCTGTTGTAGGAGTCTTTGTACCTCTTCACGTAATTGCTTTTCAAGTTTCTGTATATGTGCATAACTCAGGGCTTTATGTTTAGAAGCATTGGCTTTGAGCTTAGTACCATCTAAACTCACTT
>JALSUP010000135.1 GCA_027071315.1 Sulfurovum sp. | reverse complement strand
GGCACCTGCCGCTTGACCCAAAGATGTCATTGCCATAGAGGCAATGACTACATTGACAATACCAATACTTCTAATTTCATTTTTCATATATATACTCCTCTGTATTTGTAATTATTGTAGCAGATAAGCTTTCTTCTGTCTATCCGAAAAAGCAATAAAATATAATTATGCTAAAATGAGACTATGAAAAACAGGATCTCCTCTCAAACATTTGACAACTATACGACACTGTCCCAAAGTGCTAAAAACTGGGACATTCACTGTGCCTATCAGCTCGTTTCTCATGCACTCAAGGGAGAAAATCATGTCATCACCCTACCCTCCATGCAGCTCTCCTACAGTGCCAGAGAGGGTGGTTTTATGCATAGAGCGATTTCCCCTGAAGATGCGATCTCCATTGCTGTGGTTCTTAGCTGTGAGGGTATTGCCTCTTTTGACCGTATGAAGTTACAAGAGGGAGACATTGTCTTTTTTGATGACGCCAAAGCCTTGCACTTCATGAGCAGAGAAAAGATAGAAGTAGCCATTGTAAGCCTGCCGAACAGTAAAAACGCTGCCCTCTCTTCTCTTGTTCATTCAGCCATTGGCCGCTATATGAAAGATGAAAACAGTCGCTTGACACAGCTGCTGCAACAGACACTTCAAAATTTTACACAGGAAGGAAGCATCTCTGACCTGAATGTCATGGAAGATGAGATCCTCGAGATGCTTCAGTCCCTGTTTACAACACAGGTATTGGAAACCCCCAGACTGACCAAAGGCGAGCATATCTCCTTTGACATACTGGAAAAAGTCTATGGTCACATGGACGGAAAAATAAACATAAAGACTCTGGCACAGGAATATGCTGTCTCCGGCCATACACTTCAAACAAGTTTCAAAGCACTCTTTGGCTTTACACCCAAACGTTTTTTCCGTCTGCTGAAACTCAACCATGTCTATTATGATCTGAAAAATGCTGATGCCCAATCCTCTTCTGTTTCTAAAATAGCTCAGAAATGGGGGTTTACCCATATGGGGAGATTTTCACTTTATTATAAAGAGCTCTTTGGAGAAAACCCTTCCGTCACGTTAAAGAGAGCACTCAAAAAAACAGAAAATATGACAAGTGAATGTGCCTCCAGAAAAGAAGAGATGTAAGCACCTATACGGTCACGAGTTCTGTACCCTCATCCAAAAGATACACCAGCAACCCTTCTGTTCGTTTTCCTGTAATGTGTGCGATCGCTTTTTGATAATACCCGACCTGCTTTTGATGTTTTAAGGCATATTTTTTTGAACTTTTATAGTCTATGACCAGACAGCGGTCTTCATATTCCAGCAAGAGATCAATCTGTTTTAACTCACCGTTATAACTCAGAGACTGCTCTTTGGAGAAAGCTGCACCCTTTAGTAAAGTTTGAAATACACTGTTCTCGACCAATGCTTCTACACGCTTCTCTATTTCCCCAATTTGACTTGAAGATAAGACTTGACCATAACGGTTCTGCAGGGCATTCATTGCTGTTGCGAGACTCTCTTTTTCAAAGGTACTCAACATTTCCAGAGTATAGTGCAAAGCCGTACCAAAAAGTATCGCTTCATGATCTTTCTCCGACTCTTCCTCTTTCTCCGCTGTTCTCTGCGTACCGTAATTAGAAATTTTCACAGCACTCTTCTGCTCTTGCTCTTCCTGAACGCTACCCTCTGAACGCTGAACCCTGATCTCCCCTATATTCATAGGCGAGACCCCAATTTCATCAAAGATCGAATCTTTCGGCTTCATCAAGACAATTAACCCTTCGACCGCACGGGTCAATGCCACATAGAGGACATTCTTTTTATCTTTGACAGCGGAGGCTTTACGTGCTTCCATTATCTCTGCATACTCATTGTCAAAATGTTCTCTCCCTTTGGTTCGGTAGAGAATTTTATCGATGTACAGATTGTCATTGTAATGGTAGACCAGGGCGGATTTGTCAGAGTTCGGCCGTGTGAGTTTGTCTATGAGAATAACATACTCGAACTCCAGGCCCTTGGAACCGTGGATCGTCATGATCTGCGCACCGTGTACCGAGTTGGAAGCCACCGCAATACTTGACGTGGCAAACTCTTCCAAAAAGGTCGGTATGTCAGAAAACGAAGAAGCAAACTCCAAAAGTTTTAAAATATTCAGATCATCGTTAAAATAAGCAAACTCCCTCACCAGTCTGTCTAGCACTTGCAGAGGAGACATGAAAGCAGAGAACCACTCTGTGTCTATATCATCTAAGGATTTACCCACCTTCAGCAGCAATGCCTCAGCATCGATCTTCTCACCATAAAAAAGGTATGACACCATCGCGACCAAAGCAGCGATCTTTGGCATATTTTTAAGAGAAGAAGAGGTTTTGAGCAGTGTTGCTATTCCCTCTTCTTCGCAGGCTTCCTGAAGGCTCTGCCCATCTTTATTGGTAGAAACAAGAAAGGCAATATCATCCAGGGCAACACCCTCTTCCAAAAGTATTTTTGCCTTGGAGACAGCATCGTCTATGAGTGCTTCTGACTCTAACACTTCGACATAGCCCTCACTTGCCCCTTCTCTACTCTTCTGGGGGACATACCCTTCCATACTGTTTTCAAACCAGCGGTTTACCTGCTCTACCACATTCTTCGAGGAGCGGTAGTTCGTGTCCATCTGTTCAATTTTAATGCCATATTTCTCTGCCACTTTATCAAAAAGTTCTTCTACCCCGCCACGGAAACGGTAAAGAGACTGCTTCGTATCGCCCACATAGAAGAAAGACTTGAATTCACTCTGTCCCTGCCCTCCAAAAATTTCATCGATCAGGGGTTGCAAAAGCAAAAATTGCAGAGTGGAAGTATCCTGAAATTCATCCAGGAGAATATGTTTGAATTTAGCATCTATTTTAAAATAGAGGAATTCTCTGGAGATACTGTGATGCAAAAGCCTGTAGGTAAAATAGGTCAGGTCGTCAAAAGACAAAATACCGGAATTTCTGGCATTGCGGATGTTCGCATTTCGGTAGTAGTCGTAGATCTTAAAGAGATTCTGCAGGACGATCGCCTCTTTTGTTTTTGCCCATTGCAACAGTGCTTTTTTAAGTTCAGCATAGAGCATCTCTATTTCACCATTGACTGCTTTTTTAAACCAGGAGTGCTCAGAAAGGCTCTCTTTTTCAAAGAGTTTTTTGCCGAAAAGATCCTTGGTATTTTTACTGCTGAACTGTTTCACTGCTCTGTCGGCAGCACCGGCATCCATAAGTGCTTTTATCATTTTTAGTCTGAGTGCTTCTATCTGTGTTTCAAGTGATACAAGGTCTTGCTGTACCTCTTCCACTTCAGGCAGCAGAGGATCCACCTTATAAAAATTTTGCATCAGGTCAAAGATCTTGTTAAAACGTTTATCTTCAATATCCATTGCCAGTTTTACCAAAGAGCCGAGTAATCCTTCTGTGTCAAGCGCTTCCAAAAAATGTTCTTCAAGTGCCTCATCGCCTTTCTCTTTCGTGACAAAGTCAGGCTCCAGACCAAGCTCCAGAGAAGCAGAACGCAGGATGGAAGAGAAGAAAGAGTCCAAGGTCACAATATAAGCAGTACCGGCAAGAAATTTAGCCAGGACTTCAGGCTGTCTGACAAGCAGTTCTTCCCTGCTTAAGCCTGTCTCAGTACAAATGGCATCCGTAAATGCCCTGTTTGACTCTGCATCCAGGGCGCGCAGAGAATCCAGCACACGCTGTCGCATCTCTGCTGCCGCTTTGTTGGTAAAAGTCGCAGCCAAAATGCTGTTGGCGGATTCTCCCATAAAAAGCAAGGCAATATAACGCACAGAGAGTGCAAAAGTCTTTCCGGAACCTGCCGAAGCAGAATAGGCTAAAAAGGGGTTAAACGACATGCAAACTCTTTGTATTTTATTTTTCATATCATACCATATTAGCCTAGCAAGTAGCTACATATTTACTTTATACTACTATAATGCCGTCAACCAGAAAAAAAGGAAATGCATTATGCTTAAACACATTTTAATATGGACAGTCGGTACCTTTATTGTCCTCCAAGCCATACAGATAGATATTCCAGAACCTCCTAAAAATATTGACCCAAAAAACGAAATACAGGCACCTAAAGAAATTATGCCTATGTTGAAAATTTCCTGTTATGACTGTCACTCCTACCAGACCAAAATGCCCTGGTATGGTCATGTTTTTCCTATGTCTTTAGAGGTTAAAAGCCACGTGAAAGAGGGAAGAATAGCTGTCAATTTTCAGGAATGGGGTCATTATGATGATGCAAAAAAGCAGAAGATCTATAAGGGCATTGCAAAAACCATTAACTTTCAAATGCCGATGCCGATGTATCTAAGCATCCATGAAGATGCAAAATTAAGCAAAAAAGAGCGTAAGCAGATCAAAACATGGGCACAAAGCCATATTGTTGAAGAGGAACGCTAAAAAGTTCTATGAAAGATATTCGCCTCTTCCGCAAAGCAAAGTAAATTCACAGTATTTGCATTTCTGCAGATTTTCACATTTCTCTGCTCTGAAATCTGTGCTCTGTTTGAGAGCAATAATATGTTCAGCCAGTAAGGCATTCTTCTCTTCCAAAGCCGTGATCTCTTCCATCTCACCCTTTTCAAGGATCTTCATAAATGCCAAAGAGACATTTTGGTATTTGTCTTTTAACATATGCTGGTAGATACTCATTTGAAAGTCACTCAGGCTTTCAAGGTTTTTTACTTTATTGGCCTCAGCAACGGAACCGCTTTTATAGTCAATGACCAGGGTATGGGTATCAGTCTGGTCAATACGGTCGATGCGCCCTTTAAAGAGAAGCCCGCCAATGTCTGCTGTGAACTCTTTTTCTCTCTCTGCCACAGACCATCCCCGGCTAAAATGTGTGATCTGTGCAGAGACAAACCCTTTTAACTTCTCTTTCCATAACATTTTTCGATAGTGACTCTTGGGACTGTTGTCCGGGAGCAGTCTATCCATCAGACGTGCCAGTTCCCTGCTCATGACCGCTTCGGAATCAAACTGTCTCTGTTCTTTAAAGAGTTGTTCCAGGAGTGTATGCAGAAACTGCCCTTCATTCAACTCCTCTTCTTCTTTCGCTTTGATCTTTTGAATGTATCGATAGTAGTATTTACGTTTACACTCCAAATAGGTCTTCAGTCTGGAAGCAGACCAGGTCACCGCAGCTGCATCAAAGTTTTTGACTTCAGGGTCAAACGCTTCCTGCAGTGCCTGACTCCTGTCATATAAAAGTCCGTAAGAGACTTTTGCCTCTTCCGCTTTTTCAAGTCCCAGCTCATAAAGGAATTTCGATGGCAGTTTATTGTCTGAGGTACTGTAGAGTATCGCTACCTTTTCAGCCTGCTCAAAGAGACGTTGATAGTACTGTTTCTGCAAAGCTTCTCTGTCATGCTTGGTCGGAAGGTTCGCAAACGCACGTACCGATGAGTTCAAAAACTGGTCTTTACTTGAAGTGGCAGGGACAATATTTTCATTGAAGTCTACGATCACCACACCCTTAAAGCTCACCCCTCTGGTCTCCAAAACACCCATCACCGTAACAAGTCCGCCGCGCACATCGTCTATGGTGATCTGGGAAAGGGCTTTAAGCCATAAAAAGAGCCACTCTTTAAGCGACAGTTCTTCTCCCTCAAAGATCTTCAGAAAATGCAAATAACGCTCATAGACACGTTCGTTTATTTTCTCTTTATCATCACTGTTGTCCAAAGGTATTTCTAAAAGTTTCAGATCCAGCATCTGCATAAAAAAAGTTTTCACCGACATTGCGTCAGAAGCCTTGAGCGCTTCGATCTTATCCATGGGCAGACCATAACGCTGCAGTAAGAAGTAAGCCTCTTTGTCATAACTCTGCCAATACCCGTAAATAGCCTCTAAAGACTTGTATATCCGTCCATTACTGTAGTCATACCCCATAGCAAAATTCAGGTTGTTATGGCTGTCAAAGAGTGTAAAGTGCTCTTTAAAAGATTCATCAGGCAATATGAGTACGATCTCTTCAGGGTCTATCCCTGACTGAACCATAGATTCTATCTCTTCAAAAGCGACCGATATTTGTGCTTCTCTCTCTTCAACGGAAAGTACTTTGGCTTCAATGCACGCAGTGTTTTTATCCTGTGCCAAAACTGTTTTTGAAGTGAAATCAAAACGCAGATGTGAATTTTGAGGCAGGGTCATACCATATTCACTAAAACGTTCCAACATTTTCTGATTGAAGCGGCTACTGTTGTAGTGGATGATGAGTTGCGTCTCTCTGGAAACCTGCTCCAGAAGTGCCAGTTCAAAATGACTCAAATAGCCTTCAAGGTGTATTTCAATACATGTATAACTATGAAGGAAACCAAGGTTGAGCCGATACGATCTGGGGATAAATGCTTTATCTGTTAAGCCTTTTTCAAGCAATAACGTCTGGTAATTGTGAAGCAATGCTTCCAAAATAGAGAGATGCTCTTCAAACTCAACATAGGCATCAGCAGAGGAGAGCATTTCAAAGTCAACATTCTCTACAGCCAACTCTTCAAAAAATTTAAAAATAGCATCGGAACGGGTAAAGAAGCGTACCAAGTCACGATTCACATTCAACGCAACAAAGGCATCAAACTTAGCCGCTTCTCGTAACAATAATATACGCTGCAAAGGATCAACCTGCACCGCATTTTCTACAAGTATCGCACGCTGTTCAAATTCATCCATCCGCATAAGTGCAGGCAAAAAACCTTCTGTCTCTTTCTGTGCTTCAGAAACACTTCGTAATGCTCTTGATGTTGGGTAAATGTGTAGTTCTTGTCTCATAAAAGAGAGTATAGCATAGATGGCTATAGGGAAGAGAAAGAAGTGCCAATATGACACTTCATCTTAAAATAAAATATAGATATTTACGGTTTCAAATAAGCAGGTAACTCCAGGTAACCTGTTTTATTACCTATGGTGGCTCTCAATTGTAGACTGTATCTTCCCGGTTTAACAATAGAGATATCCTCTACACGGTATTCACCATTTTTCAAAGGAATGTTCTCGACATAGGTATCCTCTTTTGTTGTATGCGGTCTGGTCAGTAAAAAAGTTACATTGGCATCTGTCACCGGATGATGATCTTTAGCCGTTATTGTATACAAAAAGCTGTTTTTCCCTTCTTTCAGGACAACAGACTTCTCTTCCTTTGCACGTTTGGCATTTTCTATTTCCTGCATTGCCATAGGTGCGTCTACGATTGAGATCGTATACTCTTTGTCGAAAAGTGCTTTGTTTGCCATGATCTCATTAAAATTCAGATCAGCCTTCTGGTATTTCATCATGTAGGTATTGGATTCCTGCACAGGTACTGCAACAGCTGATTTTACTGTCCAGTAACCCAGCGTGATACCGATGAGCAGGAAACCTACGATCATATGCGGCCAGTAGCTTTTCTCTTTATTTTGTTTTGCCATATCTTATCCTCATATAAATTGGTCTGAAGATAAACATCCAAAATACCAGTAAAGCACCGATGATCACGATCACCTGCAATCCTTTGATGATATACCGTGTTTCATTTGGCAGTGTTGTGGTCATTTCAACATTTCTTGAATCAGCGATCTGGTCTGCCAATTCTGAGAAACCCTGCACTACGCCTATATTGAATTTATCTTCTTTTGTATTTTTATCTTTTGCCGCTATCACATCGATCGTGGCATCCATGACATCACTTTTATCATAAAGTGATGCCAACTCCTGTGACGAAGGAATGAGTGCCACTCTGCCTGTTTCCCCTGATTTTTTTGTGATCAGCGCATTGGGTGCAAAGATCAACATCACATAAGGCTTGCTTACATTAGCTTCATACTTCTTACTATATGCTACCAGATTGTATCTCTCCGGAAAATTTTCATTTGTCGCAACCACATAGGCATTAATGCCTGTTTTAGACAGCAATTCATCTGCCATTGTTTCAACAAGCTTTTCCGCTTTGGGATTTAAAATGTCATCTTTGAGAATATGTGTAGCATTAAGTAGAAGAGGAAGTAACAAAGCAAGCAAGGCGAACCTTACTTGTACTTTGAACATATATTATCCTATGTAGAGGTGGTTAGGTGTTAAAACAGCCCATAGCGTAAACAATGCTGTAATCAGCATACCAATTCCAAGTACTTTATCCATAATTGTAATCATTTTTTATCCTTTATGAATTATTTGGCATCTTTGAATGCAAAGTCTGCATTCGCTGTGCTGTTCATTTTTACATTATCCAGGTTACTGGTAATCGGTGTCGGATCATACGGATTCGTTGCAGACTTCTGCTGTACCCCAAGACCCCAGACAGTAAGAACTACCAGGATCGAAAGAAGAAGTACCGTTGCGATCAACATACCGGTTACACCGTGAAGTCCGAAAACGGCTCTGTTTGTATTTTCTGTAGCTGCCATTTTATTCTCCTTTGACTGTTTGAATGTATGCTGAAAGAGATTTCACCTGTACCGGTGTCATTCTGTCGTGGAATGCAGGCATAGTACCGATAGAACCTTTTTTACCGTTCTTCACAACCTTACCGACAAGTGTATCATCATATCCGGAAAGATTCGGAGCCATTCCGGCCATACCTTTTCCATCTGGTCCGTGACAGGAAGCACAGGCTGCAAATGAAGCAGGCTGCTCGCCTTTCATACCACCGGCAATATACTTCGCAATGTCTTTAGCATCCTGGCCTGTAGCCATCATTGGAGGCATTGCACCCATTGGGTAACCCAATTGGTTTGAACCTTTTTCAATCGTAGCAAGTATCTGTCCTTCACTCATTCTGTGTGTGAAGTCCTGTGCTTTACCTGAAAGTCCGTCACCCGTTGTACCATGGCATGGTGCACACTGTACAAGGAAGATAGACTCACCCATCTCTTTGAGTTGGTCTGCACTTGGGTTTTTGTGAAGTTCTTCAAACTTAGCATTGTAAGCTTTGACTTCTTTATTCCACTCACCGATCTGGCTGTATCCGTTTACCGGGAAACCGATCGTCCAGTACCATAAAGCCCAGATCATTGTTCCCAAAAATGAGTATGCCCATCCTGAAGGAAGTTCATTTTTATACTCACCAATTCCATCCCAGTTCTCTTCAGCAAGCTCACCGCCCGCCGTGTCTGTCTTCATCTGGTTGATATACTTGATCGATACACCAACAGATAATCCTGCAATTGCTATTGCACCGATCATTGTTATTAAGTTGATAGGGTCACTCAGGTCAATATTCATTGATTTAACTACATAGATCGTAGCCCCAATGAGTATTGCTGCAAAGAGTAAACCTTTTGCCATTAATGCATTCATTTATTTCGCTCCTTTTTTTCATCCGTGAGAGGATCACTTGTGTTAACTGGCGTACTGTCGATCTCGTCATCGAGCGCGATATTGCCTAACTTTTCGTAATCTTTCTCACCTTTCTTTTCACTTCTATAGAGGTATACGATATACCAATACAACACCACCACTAAAAAAATGGTCATAAAGAAACTGGCATAGCCTTGAAGTTCTCTAATGTCCATTTATTTTACTTTTTAGCCTCATATCGACTGGTACCCAAACTGTTAAGATATGCGATCAGTGCAACCACTTCAGGAACTTTTCCTGCAGCCACTGCCTCTTTTACATTTTCATTCTTCATTTGGTCAGCGATCTTTTGCGCTTCAGCCAATACTTTCGGCTCATACGCGGCCCAAGCTTCAGGACCTGCTTTGATATCATCACCATATGGTGTTGCAAAGACATTTTTGACAGTCACGGCTTCAGCATACGCTGTTTCAATATCTGCAATGTTTGTAAACTGGTGTTTGTATGCCGGCATAATTGACCCTGGGACAACAGATGTTGGCTCCCACATATGGTTTTCATGCCAGTCTGTTGTTCTGTAGTTTCCTACACGGTGAAGGTCCGGACCTGTTCTTTTTGAACCCCATAAGAACGGTCTGTCATACGCATACTCTCCGGAAAGTGAATACTGACCATATCTGTCAGTCTCTGCTTTAAACGGACGGATCAACTGTGAGTGACAAGCAATACACTGATCTTTTTTATATACTTCTTTACCTGCAAGTTCAAGAACAGTATACGGACGAAGTCCGGCTACCGGTCTTGAAGCTTCCGCAAAGTTAGGCAGGATCTCGATGAGACCTGCAAACGCAATTACCAAAAATACTCCTACTGAAAAGAAGAATGGATTTTTTTCCAACCAATGAAACATAACCTACCTCCTTATGCCATAGGTGATCTGAACTGTGGCTCTTCTGTTAACTCTCTAGAAGAAGACATTGTTTTGATCATATTGTAAGCGAACATCAAGAAACCAATCAGGTATAGTACACCTGAAAGCGCTCTGATCGCATAGTAAGGGTGAAGCACGGTCACTGTATCGATGAATGAATACATCAGGTTACCATACTCATCAACCGCTCTCCACATCATACCCTGTGTGATTCCTGCGATCCACATAGAAGTAAAGTAAAGAACAACGGCTGTTGTCTGTAGCCAGAATTGTGCTTCAAGCAGTTTCTTAGAGTAAATTTCTCTTTTGAACATACGTGGAGCCATGTGGAACAATGCCGCCATGATCATAAATACAACCCAACCAAGTACACCATCGTGAACATGTCCCGGGATCCAGTCTGTAAAGTGCGCAATCGCATTGACAGATTTGATCGCCTGGATAGGTCCTTCAAGCGTAGAAAGCATATAGAATGTAGATGCCAGTACCATGAATTTGATCAGTGGGTTTTCAGTTAACTGATTCCACTCACCCTTCATTGTAAGAAGCATGTTGATCGCTGAACCCCATGACGGAAGAATAAGAACAATTGAGAATACTGATCCCATTGTCTGCATCCAGTCAGGAACAGTTGACCATAACAGGTGGTGTGAACCGGCCCAAAGGTATACGAACATAAGTCCCCAGAAAGAGAGTAAAGAGAGTTTATAGGAATAAACTGCCTGACCAGACTCTTTTGGAAGGAAGTAATAGATCATTGCAACGATAGGCACAGTAAATACAAATGCAACCGCATTGTGTCCCTACCACCATTGCACCAACGCATCATTTGTACCTGAGTACATAGAGACAGAGTGCATAATACTACCTACGCCGCCTGACGTGAAGTATGTCGGTACAGCCATATTGTTGAAAAGGTAAAGCATGGCTACACCAAGGAAACATGCGATGTAGTACCACATAGAGATATAAAGTGCTTTTTCTCTTCTGATACCGATAAGTGCGAACATAGCAACACCCCAAAGTACCCAGACAAGAACAATAACGATATCTATAGGCCACTCTAATTGAGCATACTCTTTAGACTGAGTATATCCCAAAAGAAGTGTAAAAACTCCTACAAGTGCTCCCACAAAATAGAGCCAAAAATGTAATTTACCAATAAACATGATAAATTTAGACTCTGACATAGACACTTTCAATACTCTTTGTGCAGAATAATAAAAAGTTGCGAAGACACCACTCAATGTAAATCCAAAGATCACGATGTTCGTGTGTAGTGGTCTTAGTCTTGAGAACGTACCATACTCACCGAGTAAGTAGTTCAGTTCCGGAAATGCGAGTTGAGCCGCTATAAGCGTACCAATCAACATACCTAAAAATCCAAACAAAATTGTTGTATAAGTAAACAATTTCGCTACGGAATAATCATATTCCAATGCTGCGTTTGATTGCATGCATACCCCCTTGTGTAAAATTCTATGTTGAAAAAAGACAACATTCGCACTAATTATAATTTTTTTTACATTATTTGAGCTTAAATCGGGAGGCAAAACAGGGATTTGTTAACTGAAAATTAACAAAGCAGGTAAAATCGTAGCAAATGACGCTGTTAAGGGAAGAAAAGGGCATCAACTAGGAGTTATTTACTCCTAATTAAGCCTAAAAATACTACTTTTTAGGCTTTACCCTTGGCTGACTGGATAGAGTGGATATACGTATAGTCTATACTTATTTTTTGTTCTTTCGGCAAATGTTTCGCAAGTCTGTTGACCATGCCTTCAAAGTCAGGGAAAAGGTAATTTGCCATAGATCCCGGAATCGGGTTGATCTCATTCAGAAGAACTTCATTGTCTACAACAAAAAAATCACAACGAATGATACTGCCCCTGAAGAGTGGGTCATAAAGTGTCTTGAATGCACCCTGTATCTTCTCTTTCAGTTCATCTGATATGTCTGCAGAAAGTACCTGTGAATCACGCGAAAAGTCCATATATTTCTTTTCAAAATCAAGAAACTCCTCTTTTTGCGGTTCTTCTACAATAGAGAGTTCCCAACCGTCAGTATAACATCCGGCCTGATTGAACTCTTTTACACCGTTAATAAAAGGCTCTACAATAACATCAGAGTCAAATTCAAAAGCAACATCCAGCGCATAATCAAGCTCTGAAGCTTCTTTGACAATGCTCACACCGATACTGCTGCCTAAACGTACAGGTTTGATGATGACAGGGTAATCCATAGTGACCTTACGCTCACCGTTTTTGGTCAAATGTTCATAGGCAACGGTCTTCACACCCAGACTCTCTGCTAAAAACTTTGTGTAGAGCTTGTTGTAAGAGAGAGAAGAGGCTTCTGTTCTCGGAGAGATAAAAGGAATGTCGAAAAATGTCATCATCGAAGAGATCTTGCCGTCTTCACCGTCACGCCCGTGAATAAGGTTCATGACAACATCAAATTCTACCTGCTTGCTTCCAAACAGACCATCAGCAAAGAAACCACCCTGCTTTAGCGTAAGCTGTTTCCCTTTTTTATATTCACCGGACGAAAAAAGCTTAGAATTGATCTTCTCTGTGTCTACCAGAAAGAATTCTCTCTGAGGAGAGATAAAAATATATGTTATCGTACTTTTTTTCAATACTTTTTTCATCGTGATCGCTGAGACAATACTGATCTCATGTTCGAAGCTGGACCCGCCAAAGAGAATTGCTATATTCATAATGTTTCCTTATCTGTTTTCAATTATTCGAAATGTTGTTATCCGTAGCGGCAACCCTCGTGGTTGTCAAAGGGTACCCACAAGGGATACCCCTACAGCATCTTCGCGAATTCGCCGAAGATATATGCCGACTCGTGCGGTCCGGGACTTGCTTCCGGGTGGTGCTGCACAGAGAGACTTGGAGAGTCATTGTACTTGAGCCCTTCGATCGTGTTGTCAAAAAGGTTGACATGTGTCACAGTTGCCACTTCTGTAATGTTGTCAGGCACATTATAGTTGTGATTCTGTGCTGTAATTTCAACTGCCCCTGTCATTTCATTCTTCACCGGATGGTTGCCGCCATGGTGACCGAACTTCAATTTGTACGTATCGTAGCCATGAGAGATAGAGAGAAGCTGATGCCCAAGACAAATACCAAACAATGGTACTTTATGTGCGATCAGTTTTTTGATCTTCTCCTGCTCCTCTTTTAAAATAAGCGGATCCCCGGGGCCATTGGATAAAAAGACACCATCGATCTCTTTACTGTCGATCTTTGCAATGATATCTTCTGCTGACATAGAGTTCGGTACCACCGTTACTTCCATGCCTGCATGGGTTAATTCATTGAGAATATTTCTTTTAATACCAAAGTCCAAAGCGATGATCTTCTTAGTCGTTTCCGGTGCTTCATAAGAGAAAGTATCGATGCTGTAACGTGCTTCTGTATGCACGTAAGGCTCTTTTGTACTCACCTGCTCAATGTAGTTGACCTCTTCAATACGCGGTGAAGAGGCAAGTACTTTTTTAAGTTCACTCACCTCGTGTATTTCTGTTGAGGCGACCATCATCATGGCACCTTCAGATCTTAGCATTTTTGTTAAAAAGCGTGTGTCGATATCGGAGATACCCAGTACATTTTCTCGTTTAAGCAGTGCCGCCAAAGTCTCTTCACATCTGAAGTTTGAAGGTCTGTCCTGATAGGTGCGAACGATGATCCCCTTACAATGGGCACCCTTGCTCTCCATATCCTGTGCATTACATCCGACATTTCCGATCTCAGGCATGGTAAAGGTCACAAACTGCCCTGCATACGAAGGGTCTGTGACGATCTCCTGATACCCTGTTAAAGAAGTGTTAAAAACGATCTCTCCGACAGAAGTCCCCTCTGCACCAAAACTTTTGGCCTCCAGAAAAAGACCATTTTCAAAATATAAACTTACTTTTTGCATTTATTCTCCTTTGGTGCGTGATTACGCACCCTACACTGCTCTTAAAGCATGCCTCTTTTTGCCAACTCTTCCTGATACAAACGTTCATACATCAACTCATAATCCTGTGTGCCTGGTATGATCTCTCTTTGCATATTTTTAATGCTTTCATACACAATGTCATCAATTTCATCATAGGCATCTGCAAAGGCTTTGAATGATTTAAAAATGACATTCTTGATCTGGTTTTCATTGACCGTATATTCAGCCAAATAATTCTCATACAACTCATCTAAAATAAGGTGTGCAAGGTCATTGTAACGGTCATCATAATTCATGATGACACCGGCTTCCGCTGCCATTTTCTTTTTGATCATAAAGAAAAGCTGTCTCTCATCGGCATGCTGAAATTCAATTTCGTCATAATTTTCATCGAGGATCTTTTTGACCTGCTCATCCAAGGCATGCTCTTTTGCAAGATTTTCATCAATGATCTTCTTGGCTGCGGCAACGACTGCTTCTCTACCCTTTGGCATCGTAATAAAAGGTGCGTTGGCAAGGTCAATTCCTATCTTCGTCGCTACATATCCTGTCTGTTGTGGTTTTAATCTCATGGCTTCCCTTTATTATCTAATGATTGTGTCTTCACGCTCTGGACTGGTGGAAATGATTCCCATCTTTGTCCCGATCATCTCTTCAAGTGCCAAGATGTATGCTTTTGCTGTCTCAGGCAGTTCTTCAAATGTTCTGGCACCTTCTGTCTTATCCCAGCCTGGGTAAGATTTGTAAATAGGTGTCGCATCTTCCAGGTCATACGGAACATAATTGATCTCTTTACCGTCCACTTCATAGGCCACACATACTTTGACCTCATCAAAACCGTCAAGTACGTCCAGTTTCATTAGCGCAACCTGGTCAACACCGTTCACACGTACAGCATGACGCATAGCAACAGCATCGAACCAACCACATCTTCTTGGACGTCCTGTTGTTGTTCCGAATTCATGTCCATTTTCACGAAGTGTGTCACCCTCTTTTCCAAAGTCTTCAGAAGGGAAAGGACCGTTCCCTACTCTTGTACAGTATGCTTTGGCAATACCAGTCACTTTTCCAAGATCTTTAGGGTTAAGCCCAAGTCCTGAACAGGCGCCGGCAGAGACGGTTGTGGAAGAGGTCACATAGGGGTAAGTACCGTGGTCAATGTCCAGCATGGTTCCCTGTGCACCTTCAAGCAGTACTTTTTTGTCTTCATCCAAAATTTTCCACATAAGTTGTGTCGTATCACAAATATATGGCCCAAGGATCTTTTTATACCCTTCAAGTTCAGCCAAAAGCTCTGCTTCAACCGGTGCCTCCACACCGATGGCATCAAAGATCGGCTTATTTTGTGCAAAAAAGTCTACAATTTTCGTTGTCATCTTTGCCGGGTCAAGTAGTTCTCCCAGTCTATGTCCGACACGTGCGACTTTGTCACCGTAAGCAGGCCCAATTCCCTTACCGGTGGTACCAATGGCTTTGTCACCTTTAAGACGCTCTCTTGCCTGGTCTATCTCAGCATGGTAAGGAAGAAGTACATGCGCTTTGTCTGAAAGGAAAAGTCTTCCCTCCAGGTTGTCGAACTGGTCCATCTCTTTAATGAAATCAACCGGAGAAAGCACGACACCGTTTCCTACGACATTCTTTGCATTCGGGTTCAATACCCCTGACGGGATCAAGTGTAAAGCATAGGTTTTGTCACCAATAACAATGGTATGTCCGGCATTGTGTCCACCGGCAAAACGACACACATAGTCATGTGTCTGTGCCATGTGATCAACGATCTTTCCTTTTCCTTCATCTCCCCATTGGAGACCTACAATTAAATCTGCTTTGCTCATGTTATTCCCTATTCATTTTATTGGTCACACACTCATCTGTATAGAGTGCAAATCCTGCTGCTTCTACGCCATCTACATTGTAAATACCGCCCATTGCCAATAAGGCATTGTCTTCAAACATTCTAAAGGTCAAAGAGTCGTAATAACGCATCTTCGCATAAAATAACGGAGAGATGACCATATTGTCATAGTCTACCTTCTCTGTCGCCTCTTTGATCTTTTCAAGTTCTTCCTGAATGTCAGAAGGGAACATCGAAATATCGTTCAAGTCTTTGACTGAATTCAAACGCACCAATGCTTCGATCCAATCCAGGTCAGCAGACATGATCTGCTCTACATGCATTGACTTTAGTACTTCAAGTGAGACCCCGTACTTTTCACTCAAAAGATGAGGAATGCGGATATTGGCAACCTGCATAACCGGTTCAGCACCAATTTCACTCAGCAAGAGTGTCGCTGTTTTCACCACGTCTTCAAAAGAGCCGTCAATGATCTCTGCACCGACCTGATACTGCTCTGTCGTCGGGAAAGTCACAGTTGGCTGGTTATAGAACCACTTCTTGGACTCTGTAGAACGTCCAAGTCTTTTGGTTACGATTCTCACTACATCGGCAGTAGAATCAGCACGAAGTGTCACTTCATTGTTCTCTTCATCATTGAGTCTCACCAATGGCTTTTTGTCATTGAAAGACTCATGCTGATGGTAAGAGAAAAGCGGTGTGACGATCTCTTCAAATCCAAGATTCTCAAGCATTTCAGATGCCACGTATTCAATGTCTCTTTTTACCTTGGCCGATTCACCGAAATAGAGTTTCGATCCGCTTGGGATTTCGTGTTCAAATATCATTACTTCTCTTCTTTTTTCAAGGTTGATTTAAAATACTCTTCATTAAAGACACGGGATGCTGTTCCGTCAAAGTCTCTGCGTCCCAGTTTTGCCAATGCCAACTCAACAGCATTGACCACCCAGACCATTTCATAGGTTTCAATCAGTCCCATCTGATTGATACGGAAGATCTTCCCTTTGAGATGATCCTGCCCGCCTGCCACATTCACACCAAAGTCTGTTTTCAACAGGTCTCTGATCTCTTTGGCATTCTCATCATCGATGGTCGTCATAGAACGTGCCGGCACTTCCGGGTAGGAGTGCAGGCCAAGTGCTTCGAGTGCAAAACGTGTCGCTTTGGCACGACGCGCAGTATCACAATACAAAAGACCAAAGCCGCCCTTGGCTTTGATCTCTTCCAAAATGGCTTTCAGCCCGATGATCAAAGTCGTTGCCGCAGTGTAGGCAGTGGTGTTCTGTTTCTGTTTTTTAATTTCAGAGGCAAGGTTCAGGTAGTAGCCTTTTCCTGCTCCGATCTTTTCAATGGCAGCATTACTCAGACCCAACATTGCAAGACCCGGTGGCAACATTAACGCTTTCTGGCTTCCTGCCAATACACAGTCAATATGTTCCACGTTAATACGCTCAACACCCATGGCTGTAATACCGTCTGCGATGATCATAATATTGGGATTGATCGCTTTCACGGCTTTGGCGATCTCTTCCACCGGATGACGAAGTCCCCCTGCAGATTCAGAGATCTGAATAGCCAATGCATCAATAGCAGGGTTGGCTTTGACGGCCTCAACCACCTCATCTACCGTTGCCGGTGTATTCCATTCGTGTTTGATCTCTACATTTTTCAAACCTGAAGCCAATGCGATCTTTCCAAAACGCTCTCCGAATTTCCCGGAGTTCACAGAAAGTAAAGTGTCATGACAGAGGTTCGTCACCGCTGCTTCCATCGCTCCCGTTCCCGAAGATGCAAGCATGATCACTTCATCGGTAGCAAATAGTTCAAAAAGAAGTGCACGCGTCTCAGCAAAGATCGCTTCAAATTCAGGAGTTCTGTGGTGTAGTGTAGGTGTTGCCATTGCCAAACGTACAGACTCAGGTACGGGCGTAGGTCCAGGGGTAAAAAGTAACATAAAGTATCCTCGCAATCGCCATCATGACGACGGCGTAATTAACGGGATTATATCGAAAAGGAGGTTAAAGGTTGTTTTTCAACAAAATGAGTGGTCGGCTGAAGCCAACCCTAAAGTGCTCTTCTCTCCGAAGGATGGCGATTTACATAATGGAAGTTCTTTAAAATCCTTTATTATTCAATTTATCATAATATACACATCCTGCACCAAGTCCACTATTGCATGCTTTCTCATAGAATGCTTTTGCTTTAGAATAATCTTTTTTCACACCTGTACCAGACTCGTAGATAGTTCCAAGATTATTACACCCCCAAGCATATCCACCATCACATGACTTCTCATAGAGTGCCTTTGCTTTAGAATAATCCCTCTTCCCACCCTGTCCACTTGTATACATATCCCCAAGCATAGAGCATCCCTTGGCATTTCCACCATCACATGCTTTAACAAACAACTCTTTAGCTTTAAATAAATTCGGCTTTAGGAAGTACAGCCGCCCCAGATTGTAACATCCCTCAGCACTCCCAGTATCACAAGCTTTTTTATAATCTTCAGAATTACCTGCACTTAAAGATAAACTCATTCCGAGCAATAATATTCCTGCTACTATTATTTTTTTCATTTTATTTCCTGATATTTGTATTATAAGGAGTGGTCGGCTGAAGCCAACCCTACAGGAAAAAATGGGTATCCCTAGGGTTGGCTTCAGCTGACCACCCAAACAGATTTAATCCAACACGATCGTCTGCTGTCCGATCTCTTTATAACGTGCATAGTAGTATTCCACAAAGGCTCTGATCTCTTCTTTAACCGGAAGATAGATGCTCCCCTCTTTTTGTGCATAACGGTTCAGATATTCACTCGCATCTACTTTGTTCAGATAGGTTTCTGCCAGTTTTTTATAGGCTTCCTGATAGGCTGATTTCATGGCGTCATACTGCTCATAGTGTATTACTATCTCATTTTCGTACGTGATCACACCCGAGGTGAAAAGAATATCGAGGTGAATCAAGCCTTCACAGTAGTATGGCAGGACTTCTCCTACTTCTCTCCATGCCATCAGACCTACCGCGCGGGAGACAAGGTCATCGACAATGTGTTTTTTCAGTGCTTCTTTTTCATTGTGGAAAAATGCCATGAGCCCGCCGCTGGTTGCCTTGAACTCTTCTATGTTCTTGAACTGCCCTGTACCGTTCATTTTGGTTTCGGTATCGGAGTCTATCCATAAGATGTGCCCGTATTCGTGTCCTACTGTAGAGATGTCATAAATTTCCTGCCAGAGGTCCGGCTCATTTTCGACAAGGTCTCTCTGTTTTTTGACAAACGCTTCACCCATGGTTTCAACAGAAAGTTTCATGATGGGTTTGGACTTTTTCGATGCCATAACAAAGTCTGCATAGGCGAAGATCTTCTTGCCCAGTTCGGCAGAAACCTGTTCATCGTTCGGTACAACTTGGGCAGAGAAGAGTCCGTTAAACTCTGCTGCGTAGTAGAGTATGGGCTGGCCTATGTAGAGTTGTGTTTCATCGACCTGAAGCAGGTTTTTACTCATGGTAGCCAGAGCATCCTCGCCAAACTCTTTTGCCAATTCGTAGGCAAAAAGTTTAATGTTGCTACGTGTTGAAGAACTCTCCTGAAGCTGTGGATTGACTATACGCAGGTCCCACTCAAGGGCAACTGCCTTACGGTAGTGGTCTTCATAATACTCCAGAGGGTGTCCCACCTGCAATGGTGTGGTCACGGCCATCCAGCGTCTGTCTACCTCTGCCCACATTTTGATGAGTTCAGAAGTCTCTTTATGTGCAAACGCCTCTTTAATGGCGGTAAAATATGCGATCCACTCCTGTTTTTGACCAAAGACTTCATCTTCATGCTGCCCCAGCAGCATAATGAGTTGTTCTAAGGCAGTGGTCACGCCTGCAACCTGCTCCGGAAAAGCTTTTGCGTAGGCAACTGACTTGTATTTTTGGGCAGATATGGAATCTGCCCCTACAGTATTCTCTGTTTTCATGAGCACAGAGTAACATCTGTCACCCACACAGCCACTCTCGTCTGTGTCAAGCAGCGACTCTCCCTGTAGCATTTCAAAGACTTTGGCATCATCACCTTCAAACATCTCACTCAATTCCAGATTGACTGTGTGAATAATGTGGTCCGTCCAGTGACTCTGCCATTCACTCAGGCGAATTCCTACAAAATGCACCCCAAGGAAAAGAGAACGGTAGAAAGGTGTGAGAAGTTGGTTTTCTTCCACCCATGCTATAAAACTTTCATGACGGGTGATGTGCATGGTACTTACAAAACCGTAAGCCAGCTCTTTTTTCATTGCGATGATTTTTTTAGAGGCACCACTCTTCTCCAACACCTGCTCCAAAGCATCTTCACGAAGGTTGACAATACGTGTTAAAGCAGCCATTTCACTATCTTTATCACGAGGAATATCAAGCAGTTTCAAAAAAGCATCCACAACGGCATCGGCACGTTCATGCTTCTTAGTTTCGTCCAAAAGTTCATAATAGTTGTTCAGGCTTTCCTGTCTGTGCTGCAGTTCGTTGTAAATGGTTTGCAAGTCTTGCATAAATTGTTGTTTTTTCATTTTTTCCTCTTCTTTTAAAGGGTACCCACAAGGGGCACCCCTACATTATCATTTTATCACGTAGGGGCAATCCCTTGTGGTTGCCCATTATTTATTTTGCAACATCCCAATAATAGGTTTGGCCAATTCCAGCGCTTTCCCGCGATGAGAAATGGCACGCTTCACCTCATCATCCAACTCGCCCAAAGTCTTATCAAAGCCTTTTGGAATGAACATCGGGTCATAGCCAAAGCCTTTGTCACCCCGGATACTGTCCAGAACATCACCGTGCATCCAACCGTGCACCACGTATTCACCATATTTGGAGACAATGGCGATAGCTGCTGTGTAGTAGGCCGGTGTCGATTTTAACCCTTTTTCTTTAACCGATGCTATCAGTTTGTAAAGATTGTCTTTGTCTGTGACACCCTCTCCGGCATACCGTGCGGAGTAGATACCCGGTGCACCGTTCAATACAGGCAGGGAGATACCCGAATCATCAGAAATGACCAGATACTCCTCTCCAAGCTTCTCATAGATCGTGCGTGCTTTAATAAGCGCATTTTCAGCAAAGGTTTCTCCATCTTCAATAATCTCGAATTCTCCTAAAAGTTCAGAAAAAGGGACGACATCTTCTTTGCACATCTGCTTGAACTCACGTAATTTTCCTTTGTTGCCTGTTGCTAATACTAATTTCATTAACGATTAACCTTTACGTACTATAATAAGACAAATTTTACCCTATTGGAGATATACCTATGATTAAACAGATCATGCCTCTAAGCCTCATTGTTGCTTTACGATTTTTCGGACTCTTTATTGTCCTCCCCGTTCTCTCTATTTATGCCCTCAAAATGGAAGGTGCCACGCCTTTCCTTGCCGGTCTTGTTGTCGGTGGATATGCCCTGACACAGGCTTTGTTCCAGGTACCGTTTGGTCTTATGTCTGACAAAATAGGCCGTAAACAAGTCCTTCTGTTCGGTCTGCTTATTTTCATTGCCGGTTCTGTCATTGCTGCGATGTCTGACAATATCTATATGCTGCTTGCCGGTAGATTCCTTCAGGGTGCCGGTGCCATCGGTTCCGTGGTCTCAGCTATGATCGCTGACCTGGTCAAAGAGGAGCAGCGTGCTCACGCTATGGCCATCATGGGTGGAACCATTGCTATGTCATTTGCCGCAGCGATGATCATTGCCCCGATCGTTGGGGGTAACTGGGGAATTGACAAACTCTTTTGGCTGACTGCTGCCCTTTCAGTTCTGGCTATCGGTGTGCTTTTCACTGCTGTGCCTAAACCTCCGAAGATCGTACACTCTTACTCAGAAGAGGAGTCAAAAATGATGGATGTCTTTAAAGACAAATCCCTCACACGTATGTATATTACGTTTCTTTTCCACTCTTCCATTATGACCATGGCGTTCTTCATTATTCCTATGGTCATGACACAGAGCATCGATGACGGTGGTTTCGGCTGGGATAAAGCAGAACTCTGGAAAGTCTACCTTCCTGCCATGGTCTTTGGACTTTTGGCTATGGCCCCTGCTGCTATCTTTGGTGAAAAGTACGGAAAAGGACGTGAAGTCTTTATGATCTCCGTGGCTGTCATCTTCCTCGGCTTCATCGCTATGGGTTTTGCAACGACACCATGGGTTTTCATTGTGGGCGTTGTCTTGTTTTTTATTGGCTTCAATATGTTTGAACCGTTACTGCAGTCTTTTGTCGCCAAGTTTGCCAAAGTCCACCAGAAGGGTGCCGCACTCGGTGTGGCCAATACTTTTGCCTATGTGGGAATTTTCCTAGGTGGTCTGCTCGCAGGGTATTTGATGCAGCATTACGACAGAGAAACACTTGCTGTTGTCGTAGCCATCATCTCTGTAGCCTGGTTCATCTGGGTGGCAACCATGCCAAACCCAAATAACAGAGGCAATGTCTATTTGTCTCTAGACCTCTTCGACAGAGACAAGGTTGCAGCACTCACTGAGCATGAAGCCATTGTGGAGTCTTATGTGAATGAGACCGAAAACATTGCGGTCATCAAATATGAGAAAGACCTCATCGACGAAGATGAAGTCAGAGGAATGCTGCTGGATTAGCAGTTTCATCCATACTATCGTATGTCAGCGACTGAAGTCGCTGCTCCTGAATATTTACACTCAAAGGCTATTTTTATGCGCATAGAAGCACTCTCTCCCAAAGCACAAGAGGCCAATGCCCTCGTGAACTCTCTTCAATCTTATTTCGTCTCCAAACTCAATGACGTCTCTCACACTTTGGGAACAGACTCTCCATTTGAAGCCGTTGAATGGGTTAGAGACGAAGGAAAACATGGAGGAGGTATACGCTATGAAGCACGTGACGAGCACCTCTTTAACCGGGGATCGGTCAATGTCTCGCAGGTACACTACGACGACGATGCGAGTAAAAAACTCTCTTCGGCAACTGCCATCTCAACCATTATCCACCCTGACAATCCCCATGCCCCTTCTATGCACATGCATATTTCATGGACAGAGATGCGTGACGGATCCGGCTACTGGAGACTTATGGGAGACCTAAACCCCTCCTTGAAAAACGATGTCTTTCAACGTGATTTTGACATGGCGATCGATCGGGTCACGGATGAGCGCTATGATAAGGGTGTCGTACAGGCAGAGCGCTACTTCTATATTCCTGTACTGGAGAGGACCAGAGGGGTAAGTCACTTCTATCTGGAAGGGTACAATACGGGAGACTTTGAAGCAGACAAAGCCTTTGCCGAAACCTTTGGGAAAGCGGTCATTGATGCTTATATCGGTATTACTTTGCAGGCATTACAATACTACAGAACCTTTACTGCCGAAGAGAAAGCCATGCAACTCGACTACCATACACTCTACCTCTTCCAAGTCTTAACTCTAGACAGAGGTACGACATCTGGACTGCTGATTCACTCTCAAAATGATGTAGGCATTATGGGGTCTCTGCCTTCCCATGTCAACAGAAAGCTTTTGAAAACATGGGTAGAAAAAATGCCTGTTCCACAAAACAGGCTGTTGGAAGAGATCATTGCAGCACTTCCCGAAACCTCTCCCTCCCCCGTCACAGAAGAGGTCAAGAGGAAACTTGCCAATGTTGTCCGTCAACATTACAAAGCCTACCCGGAAGCATTATCCATGCAGGCTTCAGGCACGCAAGTACCACCTACTGTAGCAAATCACAAGTAGTCATGTAAATATAGATTTGTATTATGATGCAGAGAATGAAAGTAAGTTTTTCCCAAATGGTCGGAGTGACAGGACTTGAACCTGCGACCTCTATCACCCCAAGATAGCACGCTAGCCAGACTGCGCTACACCCCGAACGGGTGTAATTATAAAATATGCCTTCTTAATCATGGTTTATTTTTCTGTACAATAAAGCGGTAAATGTCTTCAAAGGCTTTCTCTTTCTCCACATCATTCAAAATATCATGAAATGACTTCTCGTAGGCAATAAATGATTTTTCTTGACTGGGGATGGCTTCATAAAAGCTCTTTGCTGCTTCGAAATCATTGATCCTGTCCAGTTTTCCGTGTATGATAAGAAGCGGCATGGTATAGATGGTTAAATTCTTTT
>JALSUP010000134.1 GCA_027071315.1 Sulfurovum sp. | reverse complement strand
TGTGGGTACATAATGATCTTTCCAAATATATTGTGGATGAGTACCATGATTCCCAGTTCCTTCACCGTGATTTCGAACTGTGGCCGGTATTGAAACATGGATTGAAAGAGAAACTCAATTATATGGTTACACCAGCGGCGATCGTCGATCTCTTGGCTATTTTCCCTGCGTACAGACCTTTGAGGGTTTTACGTATCTTTATTCTTTTCAGAGTGCTTAAACTGCTACGATATACCAAGAGTATCAATCAGTTCGTAGAGGTAATCAAAAATAAGCGTTTTGAGCTTTTAACTTTACTCTTCCTGCTCTTTTTTATTGTGACAACGGCAGGAATTGCACTCTATGTACTTGAAGAGCGTATCAATCCTGAGATCGATTCTCTGTTCGATGCGATCTACTGGTCACTGATCACGATCTCTACTGTAGGGTATGGTGATATCTCTCCCGTGACCAATGCCGGTCGTACGATCTCTATGCTGACCATCATTGCAGGGATCGCCATGATCTCTTTTGCAACTTCTGTCATCGTCTCTGCTTTTTCAGAGCGATTGAATGAGATCAAAGAGAGCCGTCTCATCGAACAGGTCAACAAGAGCCGTTCATTTTTGATCGTCTGTGGTTATGGTCAAATGGTTAAGATGTTCTTCCGGCAGAAAAAAGGGAAGATCGATGATTACATCATCCTGGATAAAACCCAAAAAAGGGTGGATCAGGCAAGAAAAGACGGATACAACGCTGTCCTGGAAGATGCCAGCCGTTTTGATACTTTAAGTAAATTTAATGTGGAACATGCCAATATTACGATTCTTTGCCTTACGGGTTCTGATGTTGAGAATATCTATATTACATTGAATGCAAAGAGTATTTCCCGCAAGATCAAAGTGATCGCCAGAGTGAATGACATTAATATCGTCAGTAAATTTGAGTATGCCGGTGCAGACCATCTTCTGATGCCGAATGAAGTGGTCAATACTATGATCCGGACAGCCATTACACAGCCGACGATGTATAAAGCCATCCATGCCATTTTAACAGGGAAAAGTATTGCCCGAATTGATGAGATGCATGTACATGACGGAGATACGCTCGTCGGAAAGAGTATTGGAGAATTGGATTTTAAAGTCAATAAACTGCTTTTTATCGGTCTTCAGCGTAAGGGAGAATTTATCTTTAACCCTCCTTTAACGGAGATCATACAGAGTTATGACATTCTTCTGCTGATGGGTCGACAGATCTCGCTGGAATATTTTAGAAATAGACATGAAGGACGGTTTTAATGCTTGAACGATCTATTTTGCTTTTCGGATATGGAAACCATGGAAAGTTCATTGCAAAAGGTTTGCATGAAGACGGTTTCAGACTGAAGATCATTGAGTCCAATCATGATTACTATCTACAGGCAAAAGAAGATGGTTTTATGGATGTGGAACATATGGATGTGACCAATGACCGTCTGCTTGAAGTACTTGATCCGGAAAGGTATGAACAGCTGGTCTGTGTGATGGAAGATGAACATTTAAACGTTTTCCTGACACTCTCTTTACGCTCACTTTTTAAAGAGAGTTATATTCTTGCGATCTCAGACTCTATACATACGACAAAGAAGCTTAAAATGGCCGGTGCAGATAAAGTGGTGGACCTGTATGAAGTGAGTGCCAATAAAATATACAATATCCTGAAAAGACCGGTAGCGACAAAACTGCTTGAAAGTTTTGTTTCAGGGCGTGATGGCATAGGATTTAAAGAGATGCTTATTCCCAAAAAATCTTTTTTGGAGGGGAAAACCACAGATGAGGTTGATTTTTCACCTTATGGTGTTCTTCTGATAGGCATGATCGATGAAGCTTTGGGGCACTCTTTTGTATTTATTACCGCGGGCATTAATCATGAACTAAACTATGGAGATACAATCGTCTGTATTGGACCGGAAGACGCTTTGGGTAGATTTGAAGAAGAGATTAAAAAGAAGGAGAGCATAAAATGAAAATAGCAGTCATAGGTGCAGGAAAGTGGGGCTCAGCACTCTACCATGCATTCAGTCAGGAGAATGATGTTGTGATCCATTCACGTACCCCAAGAGAGATAGAGAACTTTGTCTCTTTAGAGGAAGCCCTGGACAGAGAGTATCTGGTCATGGCCATTCCGGCACAGTTCGTACGCAGCTGGATGGAAGAGAACTTTGAAGACAGAGGACAGAAAATACTGGTCGCTGCCAAAGGCATTGAAACTGCCACGGGTGACTTTTTAAATGATATATATGGGCAGTTTCTGCCGGAAGAGCGACTGGCTTACATTTCAGGCCCTTCATTTGCCGCAGAAGTACAGCAGTCACTTCCCACAGCCTTGATGATCAGTTCTACTAATACGGACTTGGCACAAGACTATGCAGATGCCTTGCCAAAATTCATCAAAGGCTATGTAGACGATGATGTGGTAGGGGCTGAAGTCTCTGGTGCTTACAAAAACGTCATTGCCATTGCCGGTGGTGTGTCAGATGGTTTTAACTTGGGTAATAATGCAAGAGCAGCGTTAATTTCCAGAGGCTTGGTAGAGATGACCCGTTTTGGTGAAGCCTTCGGTGCCAGCTCTGAAACCTTTCTCTCTTTAGGTGGAGCAGGAGACCTTTTTCTGACAGCCTCGTCAACTCTCTCTAGAAACTACAGGGTAGGGCTTGGACTTGCCAAAGGTAAAAGTATGGACGAGATCCTTGAAGAGCTTGGAGAAGTCGCCGAAGGTGTCCCAACAGCCAGGGCTCTCCATAAGATTGCCAAAGACAAAGACCTCTACCTCCCTATTGCCGAAGAGGTCTATGCTATGATAGAAGAGGGGAAAGACCCTCATCAGAGTGTGAAAGACCTGTTGGGATAAAATGCACAAAACACAATTTTCCTACTACCTTGATGCTGTCTCCAAGTATGCAGGTATTTTTGCTGCCTTTTTGGTGGTCTTACTCTCTCTGCTTGTTGCCTATGATGCAGGGATGCGTTATCTGTTCTCGGAAGGCTCCATCGCACTTCAGGAAGTAGAGTGGCACCTTTTTGATATGATCTTTCTTTTGGGTCTTTCCTACGCACTCAAACACGATAAACATGTACGTGTCGACATCTTTTTTGAGCGTTACAGTCCCGATGTAAAGCATTTGCTGCAGATACTCTCGATGCTCTTTCTTCTGATCCCTTTTTCACTTATTTTTCTGAATGATGCTTTGGATATGACGGTACAGTCCTACCTGCAGCATGAAGTCTCGCCTGACCCGGGTGGCCTTGGAAGCCGCTGGATCATTAAAGCGGTACTTGTTTTTTCTTTTGTTTTGCTCATTATGCAAGCGCTTTCAGAGATACTTAAAGCCTATCATCGATTAGAGAACAAAAAGCTACTCTTCCGTGTTATGGTTGTTATTGGGATACTTGCCGGGTTGGTCTATCTGGCATGGTTCAATCGTATGGCATTCTGGTTCGATCCGGTCTTTTTGATGTTTGCCATGGCACTAGTGTTACTGATGCTTGGTTTTCAAGTTGCCTTTGTCTTTGCCGGTACAGCACTCTTTTTTGCACTCATTGCCGATGAAGTAGGCTTGCATGTACTTGAAATGCTCCCTTACCGTACTTACGGTATTATGGGAAATGTCACACTGATGGCTGTACCGCTTTTTATTTTCATGGGATTGATTTTAGAGAAGTCAAAAATGGCAGAGAATCTGCTGAGTTCCATGGGAAAACTTTTTGGTCAGGTACGTGGCGGGCTGGCAATTTCGGTGGTCATCGTGGGAGCTATATTGGCAGCAAGTACAGGCATTGTCGGTGCATCAGTGGTGATGATGTCTTTGATCGCCTTGCCTTTGATGCTTAAACACAACTACTCCCCGGCATTGGCTTCCGGGAGCATCGCTGCTTCAGGAACACTAGGACAGCTTATTCCTCCTTCTATTGTTCTCATTGTGCTTGGAGACCAGATGCACCTCTCTGTGGGAGACCTGTTCAAAGCAGCAGTTGTTCCCGGACTTTTACTGATCATCTTGTATATTCTTTACATTCTCATCTTTGCCTATTTCAAAAAAGATGCTGCTCCTGCCATCGTCTCGGACGAACCTTATGTAGAAGTCCTCAAGGAAGCGCTTAAAGCCATCATACCGCCGCTTTTACTCATTGGGGCAGTACTTGGGTCCATCTTTGCCGGTATCGCCTCTCCTACGGAGTCTGCGGCTATTGGTGTACTGGGTGCTTTTGTTCTGGCTGCTTACAACAGGGCTTTCTCTTTGGAGTTGGTACGGTATGCCAGCATTGAGACGGTCAAACTCACCGCGATGATCTTTATGATCCTCATTGGGGCGACGGCTTTTTCTCTGGTCTTTAATGAACTGGGCGGGGGAGATATGGCACTGCATTTCTTCTCTGAAGATATGGCTGACAAGTGGACCTTCATACTCATAGCGATGCTGGTCATTTTTCTTCTTGGCTTCTTCATCGACTTTATTGAAATTGCCTTTGTGGTCGTGCCTATTTTAGTCCCGATCGTGGCATCGTTTGGCATAGACCCCATTTGGTTCGCCATACTCATTGCCATGAACTTACAGGCATCGTTCCTGACACCACCGTTCGGGTTTGCACTCTTTTACCTTAAAGGTGCGGCAGGTGACAAAGTAAGTACAGGGGCTATCTACAAGGGTGTCATACCGTTCATTCTGCTTCAGGTACTGGCACTGGGTATCATCGTACTCTTTCCTGATCTTATCTATATATTTGGAAAATGATCGGGAATATTTTTTCATTTTACCTACAACAACAGAGTGATTTTGTGATACAATAGAATATAGAAATAACATATTGAATATAGTTCGTAAGGAGTTGTTTTGGAAACATTTCTGATCTACGCTGCCGGTGTTACTTTGGCGGTTTTTCTTCTCTATTTTGTGGGGATCGCACTTGCCCCTTATGATCCGGGTACAGTCAAGAATGACCATTTTGAGTGCGGGCTTCCTGCAAGTTCTTCCGTTCCCAAAAAAGCGAACTTTGCTTTCTTTGTCTATGCCATCATGTTCATTGTGGCAGATATGACAGGGCTTTTCTTTACACTTTTTGTCTATACCGACTCAAAACACAGCATGATGATCGCAGCACTTTTTGCGATGATCATGGCAATTGCGATCATGATCGCAATGAAGGAACACCATTATGCTGAAAATTCTTGATTTCTTTGATTATGCGAAAAGTGAGAGCCTCTGGATGGCACACTTTTGTACAGGATGCTGCTCGCTTGAAATGGCTGCAGCCATGGGACCGCGTTATGACTGGGAGCGTTACGGATATATGCCGACACCGACACCAAGACAGGCGGATGTGTTGATGATCACGGGGCTGGTCAGTAAAAAGATCCTTCCGGCGCTTCTGCGTACCTATGCACAAATGCCGGAACCCAAATATGTGGTGGCACTGGGTGCCTGTTCCTTTGACGGCGGCCCTTACAATGATTCGCTTTCTGTCATTAAAAACCCTACAGAGATCCTTCCTGCGGATGTATTCATTGCGGGATGTCCTCCAAAACCTGAAGCGATCATTGAAGGGTTGGAGCAGGTGAAACAGAAGATCAAAGACAAGATCCCGAGTGCAGCGAGTCAGGGCGGACTGTGGAAAGAGATGGAGTTTTAGATGGAGGCACTCAAACAAATTCTTGAACAGTTCACTATGGAATATGTTGAAAATTACAAACCCGTATGGATTAAAGCAAAACTCTCTTCAAGTGATGATCTGCTTACAGTAGCGGAAGCACTGAAAAAAGAGGGGCTGAAGAGTCTGAGTACGGTTTCTCCGACAGATTTCCCTGACGAGAACCGTATGGAGATGAATTACTTTTTTGAAGACTTGCCAACCAAACGCAATGTCTGGCTGAAATGTGACATTCCCCGTGAAGTCGAAGCCTGTGAAGTCGCTTCTTTGACAGCACTATTCCCCAGTGCCAACTGGCATGAGCGCGAAGCATATTCCATGTTCGGTGTGACCTTTACGGGCCATCCCGATCTGCGTCCCATCATCGTTTCTGAAGATTTTGTCGGTAAAACGCCTTTCAGACGCGACTTCGACTGGGATAAACATGAAGAAGATGTGGTGCAGAACATCAAAAAGATCGTCGATGGTTTTAAAAGTGAACAGGCAACGAATGAGATCAATCTCGATACGGAGAGTTCGGAGACCGTGCTGAACTGGGGGCCTACCCATCCGGCCAGCGGGCCGATACGACTGCGTATCCACTGTGACGGTGAGGAGATCATCAGTATCGATCCGGATATCGGATATGTCTGGAGAGCCCTGGAGCATCTGGTTACGAAAAAGGATTTTGTAGGTGCCATCGTGGCAGTGGAGCGTCTCTGCTTTATGGATAATATCAACTCCATGGTCGGGTACTGTATGGCCGTTGAGGAGATAGCCGATACGCAGATCACGGAATTCGCCAAATGGATGCGTGTTGTTTTGGGCGAGGTAGCAAGGGTCTCTTCCCACTTCATGGGACTGGGCGGATTCTTCAATAACCTGGGACTGCACACGCTGGGACTGTGGAATATGGACGTACGTGAATACTTCCTTGATTTCCTTGAATCCTACAGCGGGGCCCGTATTGCGACGGCTTCCATTGAACCCGGCGGTGTACGGTATGGTCTGGATATGACGATGTTTGATGAGTTACAGAAAGCACTTGATAAATTCGATGCAACCATTGAAGACAGCTATATGATCTTCGGGAACAATCCTACCATGAAGTTACGTGCGAAAAAGGTAGGTATCATCAGTGCCGAAGAGGTTGAACGCTTTGGACTCAGCGGAGTCGTTGCGAGAGGAAGCGGGGTCAGAACAGATATCCGTATTGACGAACCTTATGCTGCGTATGATCAGGTAGAGATGGACTATATCACCCGGGAGGGAGGTGCTTCCGTAGACAGATTTGATGTACTTTTTGAAGAGTTGCGTCAGTCTATAGATATTATCAAGCAGGCGAAAAAACGGATAGAAGAGGGAGTGGCTTC
>JALSUP010000133.1 GCA_027071315.1 Sulfurovum sp. | reverse complement strand
TATGGAAGAATTTTTTCTATTGATTTTATAGAATTTCTCTCAAATGAATGAAGGCATCATTTGAGGAATAATGACTTTAGGTTCTGATTTTGGAATTGGGAGGGTATTTTTAGAGGTGCCCTTTAGCTATATTATCAGCTAACCACTTATTTAATTTAAAACTTATAGAACCACCATCAGCAAGATTACGACCTTTATACTTAATATTTTCCGGAACATAAGGATCTTCATCAACAAAACCTTCATCCATTGCTTTATCCCAAAGGTCAAGTGTTTTTAAAAACCTTCGTGCAATGCGTCTGTTCACTCCTGCTATTCCCATTGCAAAACGATTGTCTGCTGTTATATAAGGCGCATTAAGAGGAATAATTTCCTGTTCAAGTAAGAGTTGTTTATGTGGATCAAGTGCAGCTTCATGTAGTACACTCTTTGCCATTTCCGGATCCACACCTTCAGGCAGACCTGTAAGATCAGCAGGAACAAGATGCTCAGGTTCTCCTTTTGTTACAAGAGCCAAAGCGCCAATAGCCGACAAACCACCAGCAAGTCTAGAGGCTGTCACCTCTCTACCCTTGCCACAACGCGTTCTATCGACAAGTGCAGAGGCTGCTCCAATAGCACCATTCACTCCGGCATAGACGGAACTTAGAGGTAAAGGTGTATAGATAACCGGTCGTCCTACAAATTTTCCAACAGTTGCCATATTGGTAAAGAAGCCAACTAAGGCATTGAGCAGATCCTCACTACAGTCTGCTTCAAGATCACCATAGATTTCATCTCCTGGTAAGGCAGCGGTTATGCGTAGAACTATCTGCGCTGAATCATACTCTACTTCTGTTTCACCATCAACAATAATAATATCAGCAGAAGAGGTATCCTGTAAACTTCCAAGAGGAACGATCACTTTGTTCCGATCAAAATATTCATCCTGCTCATTAGCCTGGAAATTTTCCACCCTTTCAATGAATACCTCTGCTCCCTGATCGGCAAAAAGTAACCCAGTAAGACGACCTGAAAGTGTCTTACTAAACTCTAAAATACGAATTCCGTTATATGGTGTATGACTCATGTATGTATCCTTTATTATTTAAATAGGGTTACCATCTTTCCCTCTTTTATGAAAGAGGGTCAAATGATGCATGAAAATGTTTAATCTTTAAAATTTGAAAAGCAAATTTTAACCTTGATTCCCATTATTTTGGAAACATCATTGTGAAGACAAATCGTCCACTCCAGCCCTTAGGTCCATTCACCGGACTTTCAGCATAATACTGTGCACCAACAGCATACTCAACAAGTTGATCACCTATTCTGCTTACTTGCCCCAATACCACAATAAGAGGAACCGTCCAGTCATTTTCAGAATCTGCCTCCCAGTTATAGGTAGTTTCTGTCTTAAACGTTGCAGAGAATCCATCTTCCGTCGTGTAGGTGAAAAAAGGCTGCAAAAAGGTATTGTTGATATTCTGAACGAATTCATCGCTTCCCCCTGTGGACCAGATGTGGTTGGCAAGCATACCGTAAGACCATGCTCCCACTTGTTTAAGGGCTACACCTGTTGGACCAGCACCCCATTTTTCTATAGAGACATCAGATCCACTGGGAATTAAAAATACTGGACCTACACCCCATATCCATCCATCTTCCGTCGGTTCTTTAGGAGAGAAAAACAAACTTTGCACAATGTCACCTACACCACCATTAATGCCACTCCCTATTGGTAAATTATCGGTTCTTACGATGGGGAGAATCGTTCTTGAAATAAGATTCCAGTCGTCATTGATCGAGATAGGTATCACCGGTTGTACATTCAACGTAAATTTTGCACTGTCATTGCCGGATGTATTGTTGTATCCTGTTTCATAATTGAACTGAAAAGGCAAAGAGATCAATGCCGCAACAGGGTTGGCAAGTTTCTTTGCCATATCTTCCTCAGTTGAGACTGTTTTTGCGATCTCCTCTTGTGCCACTTCTGTATTGGCCACACGCATAAGTTGCTCAGCAAACGATATCTGTGTGGTGAGTAGTAATCCTATGGTCAATGCTTTTACTGGTTTCATTTTTCTTTTCCTATTTATATTTATTGTTTCTTACAGAAAGCATCAAAGGCTTCTGCAGACTTTTCAAATTTCTCTTTTTTAGCCAATTCCCATGGGCGTTCACACTGCTTGGTTTTGGCACACCACTTGAAACCGGCTGTTCCTATGCATCCGTGGGCATCTTTGTCTCCGCCTATCAATTTTTTTTGATTGATCGTCATCTCTCCCTTGTGTACCACCGCATAAACCGGGATGTCTTTAATCTTCATCGTATCGATCTTAAACGGATTTTCATTCAGTATAGTGAAGTTCGCTACTTTACCTTTTTTGATAGTACCAAGCTCTTTTTCAAGGTTCAGGGTTCTTGCTGCATCAACAGTCACTGCTTTCATAGCGGTAAAGACATCAAGTCTCTGATCTTGAGAAAACTTACTTCCCTCTGCTGTGACACGGTTAATGGCTGTCCATGCTAAAGTCAAAGGTTCTGCAGGTGCCATAGCAAAGTCGGAGTGGAAAGAGACAGGAATGTTTCTTTTGGTCAACTCTTTAATGGCCACAAGATTTTCTGCTCTTTTTTTACCAAGACCCACTTCTGAGTATTTGTCAGCCAAAGCCCAAAGGTAGTAGGGGTTGACAGAAGTTTCCATACCAAGTTCTTTTACCTGCTCTGCAATGTTTGCATCGAAGTAACCCATATGGTGCAGGGTGAATCTATGGTCTTTTCTAGGGTGTTTTTTCTGGTCTTCTGCGTTATAGTCAAGCACCTGTTGAATACCGAGGTCTCCGTTAGAGTGTACGTGAATTTTGTAGTCTTTGTTCCAGTAAAAGGTTAGCTGTTGCTTGAAAAGGTCAAGTGGTGTCATCCATTTCCCTTTAAACTCATCACTCAAATACCCGTCTTTCATTTGCATCGCAAGTGAGTAGATGGCACCATCTGAAAAAAGTTTCACCTGTTTAGGCAGAAAGAAAATATTTTGCGTATTGTATTTTGCAGGAAGACCCAACATCATCTTCTCTGCTTTTTCATTACTTTTTCCTGCCATACCGTACAGCTGAGTACCGTTAGGTATCAAATACGTATCGTAAGGAGGATTTTTATCCATCTCAGACTTTAAAAAGTTGTATTCCATGTCAAAGTTTGAACTGGGGAAGCCTGGTTCACAAATGGTTGTGACACCATTTCTAAGCATAAGCTGTGTCATTTTATGCAAACCCTCTTTGTACGTACTTGGGTCAAGTAAAAAAGCTCCGATCTTTGGAAGCAATGCAAACCATCCACCCTCAAAGAAGTGACCTTTTTCCCACTCTACCTGTTTGTTTCCTTTAAAGTCTTCTTCTTTGATTTTGAAGAGTTCAATGGCTTTGTCATTTAAAAAGATCTCATGAAAAGAACGGTGAATGACTGCGACTGGTTTATTGGGTGCGAGTTTGTTTAACAAATCACGGGAAAGTTCATTGCCGTGCCAAAGCTGATGATAGCCCCAGATGAATTGTATTTTTCCCTCTTGCGCAGGGTGATTGTCTATGGCGATCTTCAGACGTTTTTTGTACTCTTCGGGTGTTTTTGCCGCTTTGGAGACACCGTCAGGCTTTGTCCAGTCATGCGGTGCAATGGTATCGTTAGGTAGCATGATGGCTGCTATGGAAGGGTGTAGATGTGGTTCAATAAACCCCGGCATCATCGTTTTTCCTTTGAGATCAACTTTTATAGTTTTCCCTGCAAAGTTATTGACCGCGTCCGCCTTTTTCCCAGCATAAATGATCTTCCCGTCTTTTTCGATAACTGCTTCAACATAATTTGCTTTGTCACCTTCCATGGTGATGATGTCACCACCGTAGTAGAGTGTCTGTTTGAGTGCATCTGCTTTGCTTGCCATAAGACTAGAATTACCTACCATAGCAAGCAATCCCACTGCGAGTACTTTTCCAATACTGTTTTTTATCATTTTATTTCCTTTTGTTAATAAACTATTTTTTATGATGTTATCTAGGCCATAACAGTGTAAATACCAATCTAAAACCAAAGCCTTCCTGTCTACCGTCCGGAGCTTCTGCTGTATATATAAGACCTCCGCCATAACTTACCATTTGATCACCAAATTTATCAAGTTGATTGGCAACAAGTACGATCGGTACGGTCCATTGCTCACTTTCCCAGTCATACGTTGACTCTGTCAACAGGGAAAACGTAAGTCCTTTGGGTGTTGAGTATGAAAGGAATGGCTGTAAGAAAGTTTGAGAAATATCATCTACTACATCATCGCTCCCGGCAAATGACCAGATATGGTTGACAAGCCCTCCATAAGTCCATGGACCTTCCTGCTTGAGTGCTACTGCTGTAGGACCGGCTCCCCACTTTTCTGCTGAAAGATCATTGGTTCCCGTAGGTAATAAAAATACCGGACCTGCACCCCATATCCACCCACTCTCTCCTACTGTACTGGGTGAGAAGAAGAAACTCTGCACTACATCCCCTATGCCACCCTGTACACCACGGCCAGAGGGGATGTCATCTCTTCTTACTACCGGCAGTATGGTACGGCTAATGAGGTTCCAGTCATCATTGATTGCAAAAGGAATAACGGGCTGAATATTCATTAGATACTGATCTCCGTCATCATTGGCTCCATATCCTCTAGTATAATTCATCTGCATTGGCAGAGAGATCATCGCAGCGACAGGATTGGCAAGCTTTTTTGCTATATCCTGGGCAGATGATTTACTTGCAGGAGCAGTTGTCTCCACTTTTGTCTCTGCTGCAGTCACAGCCCTTAAACTTGCAGGAGCTGCAAGCGTATAGGTAGCAAATAACATACTTATACCCAATGTAAGTGTTGCTTTTTGTATTATTTTCATTTTATTTTCCTCATTTTGTATTACAGCTTACTTGTTTACGAAAAAGCTGTTAAACGCATCCGCAACATTTTAAAATTTCTCTTTTTAGCCACTAACCCTATCGTGTTAAAGTACAGCCTTCACTGCATTCACTTCCATCTTTCTCTTCTCTTTTTTGATCTTTTTATTGACATTGAGATCATTTTTATGCTTTTTGTGCTTCATATTTGTATTTTGATGTTTTGTCTCTTTTTTCACTTCATGCTTCACAGCTTTTGTTGCCATATTGGCAAAGAGTGCACTTCCCAAGACCATAGTGATGAGTACGATTTTTTTCATTTTCAATCCTTTTTTTGTATGCGTATCTATGCAAAGTGTATTGCAAAAATATATCGTATATTATATACAGATTATTATAACAGAAAGATATACATTGTCAAAATAATCATATATGGATTGCCTATATTTTATACAGTTATCTACTAGTTATCAAAAAATTGATATACTGTGAAATAAGGAAATTTTATGAAAAAAGAACATACACTCTGGCAACAGGTTATAACTGTTGTACGTCATAGAAAGCAGGTTTTAACCCTTATACATCTTTTCTACAGTCTGTTGGGAGTCATGCTCTTTGTCCCTCTCTTGGGTATAGTGGGTAAAGCTATGATGAAATTCTCCGGAGTGGATGTTCTGACCGATATGCAGATCGCTTCGTTTGTATTCTCTCCTTTGGGGGCTGTTTCAGCCCTGATCTTTTTTGCCCTTGCCATCACCATCATCGTCTTTGAGCAAGCCTCTATGCAGGCAGTGGCTGTTGCCAAAGAAGAGGAGACACATATTACTGCAGTTTCTACCATTGCTTTTGCGCTCAAACATGCACAGAAGATCTTCTTTTTTTCAGCCAGACTGATCATCAAACTGATCGTTCTTATGCTGCCGTTTCTGCTTTTGGCAGGACTGGTCGCCTTTTTCCTTATTACCGAGCATGACATCAACTATTACCTGTCACAAAAACCACCTGAATTCATGACTGTGGTTGGCATCAATGCTGTAATACTGTTGCTTATGGCTGTTTTTGTGGGGAAAAAACTTTTAAGCTGGTCATTGACCCTGCCACTTATTCTTTTTGGTGGCGTTTCTGCCGCTGAGAGTTTTGCAGAAAGTGAGAAACTAACACAAAATCACAAGAAGGTACTTTTGAGCTATTTTGCAAAATGGGCCCTTGTCTCCATTGCAGTGACCTTCATTGTGCTTGGTACCCTTAACTTTATGGGTGACCAACTTGCCGCAGGATATATGGACTCACTCAAAGTACTCATTTTCATTCTTGGGCTTTTTGCAGCGCTTCTTTCTCTTGCGAACTTTTTCATTACCATCTTTACCTCTGCAACCTTTGCAGCGTTAAATCTTCTTTTGGCAAAAGAGTATACTGCCACACTCAGTTCTGCCATGCTTAATACTAAAGAACTAAGCAGCACATGGCAAGTCAACAAAACAAAGATACTTCTTCTTTTTGCAGGTCTGCTTGCCGTTTCTGTCTTTGTAGGCATCCGTTTTATGCACACTTCTCAAGGCATCCAGGATGTGGAGATATTTGCACACAGAGGTGCTGCAGGTGCTGCACCTGAGAATACTTTAGCTTCTTTCAAACAGGCCATTAAAGACGGTACAGACTGGATAGAACTCGATGTACAGGAGAGTAAAGACGGTGAAGTCGTGGTCATTCACGACTCTGACGTCATGAAACTCGCAGGCGTCTCTCCGAAAATCTGGGAAAGTACAGTAGAAGATCTGCAAAAGATCGACATCGGTTCCTGGTTTGACAAAAAATTTGCCGGAGAGAAGATCCCTACCTTTAAAGAGGTATTGCAAGTTGCCAAAGGCAAGGTAAAAGTACTCATCGAGCTCAAATACTACGGACACGATGATGCCTTGGAGCAAAAAGTCGTGGACATTGTTGAGTCTATGGGTATGAGCAATGATGTGGCCGTTATGTCACTTAAGCCAGACCAGGTCAAGCAGATTAAAGCACTACGTCCAGAGTGGAAAAGCGGTATTCTTCTCAGTAAGGTCGTGGGAGATGTCTCCAAAATGGATGTGGATTTCCTTGCGGTCAACCTGGGAATGATGCACCCCAGTCTCATAAAGACTACCCATAACGCAGGTAAAAAGCTCTATGTCTGGACGGCCGATGATCCTCTGGTCATTTTTAAAATGCTTAGCCTGGGCGTAGACGGCATCATTACCAATGAACCTGCCTTGGCCAGGAAAGTCATGGATGAGCGTAAAAAACTCAATCCGGTAGAGCGTCTTGTACTGCATACGGCTGTTATATTGGGTAAAAAACTGCCAACCAAAGCCTACAGAGATTACTCTCCCTAGTATTTGACGTATGAAAAGACTCCTCTTCTCTCTTTTGTTGCTCTGGGCCATTGTCCTTTCGGCGGACGTGCCCAAGATGCACATTGTCGTAGATAATCTGCAACGAGATTACTACCTGCATCTGCCCAAACACCTACACTCAGCACATCCGCCTCTGCTCTTTTTTTTACACGGCGGCGGACAGAGTGTCAAAAAAATGGCACGGCGTTCGGAGCTCAACCGATTTTCCGACCGCTACGGCTTTATTGTCGTCTACCCAGTGGGCATCGACAAACACTGGAGTGATGGTCGGGGCGTCACCTATAACGGCAAAAACCCTGCCAAAGCTGATGACGTGAAATTTATCAGCCGACTCATCGACAGACTCACAAAAAGCTATCACAGTCAAAAAGTCTATGTGACAGGAGTCTCTAACGGCGGTATTATGACCCACCGTCTGGGTTGTGAACTGAGCCAAAAACTCATGGCCATCGCCCCGGTCATTGCAAATATTCCCAAAAAACTGATAAAAAAATGCAGACCGAAAAAAATCCTTCCCGTTCTCATGATGAACGGCACGGCCGACCCCATTGTTCCCTGGAACGGCGGGACGATGAGACTCTTTAAAAAAAGTATGGGAGAGGTGCTCTCTACACAACAGTCAGTGGATTTTTGGCGGAAGCAGAACCGATGTAGCAGCAAGGCAAAACACTACCCTCTGCCCGACATCAATACAAGAGATCATAGCAGCGTCACGGTCACCCGCTACGAACAATGCCGAGACCACAGCGAAGTCATTCTCTACACCATTAAAGGCGGCGGGCATACCCTGCCCGGTACAAAGGGGATGAATCTGTGGCGTCTTGTGGGAGAGAAGAACAGAGACATCGAAGGCATGAAAGTGATTGTCGATTTTTTCTTAAGACAGTAACGACTTACTCTTTTTCCAAATGTAAAAAATCCAGGATCCGCTTTTCTATGTAGTTGGAAAAAGGATTCCATCGCTGTCTTAAGATGGCTGCGGGAGATATCTGAAGTACGGAAGACTCTCCGTACATTGACAGATGACCCAACTGTATACCAGGACTTTTGGGTGCTTTTGTACTGCCGTACAAAGGGTCAAGCATGGAGATGGGCATGGCGACATGCGAAAGTGAAAAAAGATTTTGCGGCCATGAGAGACCTAAGTCTTCTACCTGTTTCCTGTTTCTAAAAAGTTGAATGCTATTCGTTTTTGAATGCATGTCTGTGACAAGGTCAAGGTTAAAGTCCGTGGCATTAGTCTCTTTAATGGTTACAATGGCATCGAGTGCATTCTGTTTGACCAGCAGGTGCTGACTGAAGTTATTGTTGATGTCAAAGAGGACAATGGTATGGTCACCCTTTGGCAGACGCCTGTAGAGAAGGTTGATGGTATCGGAGACGGAGACGGTATTGTCTATGATGGACTGAAAGCCGATGAGCGGGGGAAAAGGTTTCACATTTTCTGTCTTAGCCTTATAGGCTGTTAACTGCTTTTGAACCTCTTCACAGAGTCTATAGACCTGGTCTCCGGCATTGACGGCAAATGAGTTGTATTTGAAAGGGTCATACTCAGGCTCTATGCTGTTCCACTCCATTTTGTCAAGAGAGAAGAACTTACCGAGACGACTTTGCCACACCGCATAGGGTGCCATTTTACTCACACCGATGGCGGGAGAGTAAAAAATGAGCCCCTTTGGCAGAGTCAAGTTCTCATCGTCCAAAGCCTGAAAGGTATAGTGTAGGGCCAGTGCTGCTCCTGTGGAGTAACCCATAATGTAAAGAGCTTGGTTGCCCACTTTTTCCTTGAGTCTCTTCATCCCTATCTTAACAACTGCTGCCATATCTTCCCAGTTGAGTGACTTGAGGGCAGCTGGAACGGTGCCGTGTCCCGGAAGTCTCATGGCTACGACATAGACTCCTTTTTTGTGCAGCAATTCAGCCTGGGTATGCAGACTGTAGGGTGAGTCTGACATACCATGGAGAAGCAGTACACCCATTTTTGGGTTTTCCACAGGGAGTTCAAATGTTCTGTTCCAGTTTTGCTCCCAGCGTTTTGGGTCAGCAAAGCTGTTCCTGCTGTAGCGGTTGACCTTGTTTACCTTGTTTTCTATGCTCTTTGCATAGACTTTGTCATCAAGTTCTTTAAAAAGTTTTTCCTCTTGTGCAAGGTAGGCATCAAAGCTTTTTATGTTTAAGTGGCGTGTGAACTCATTTTTAAGTGTGACGGTATGCCAGAGTGAAAGTGAGGGTAGGGAGCGAATATAGAGTGTCAGTGCCAGTATGGAGACAATGATGAACCCAAGCAGCGAGAGCCAGGCCAGCCAAGTTGCCTTCTTGATAGACCACCACGATGCAGAAACTAGAAAATTGTTCATTAAAGACATAGATGCACTCCTCGGTGGCTATATTGTACATAAATAGATTGAAAACCTTTATTTTGCAACCCATTTTTGAGTTAAATTTAGATTTTTTAGACATAGATTAGTAATTTTACATAAGAAACTTGACAAGGAGTGACTAAAGTTGTATAATAACTCCATATTAAACATTTATAAGGAGTTTATCTATGAGTATTTTAGAAAAATTAACAAACCAAATGCAGGGAACCATCGAGTCAGGTGTGTCACTTGCACTACATAATAAAAACCAGGAAGTTGACCCTATACATATAGTATGGGCTTTGCTTACCAACAGTAATTCTATTTTAAATCAGGCATTGAACAAAATGAATGCCGAAAAAGCAGCCATTGAGCTTGAAGTCAAATCGGTTGCCAATAAACTGCCGACTGTCTCTTCTGTGACAAAAGAGAACATTAAACTGGGGCAGAACCTGGTGCGTACGTTACAGAATGCAGAAGGAGTCATGGCTTCCAACGGAGACCAGTACCTGGCTGTCGATGCCTGGCTGCTTGCCAATGCCGATGAGTCTTTCATTAAAGATATCTTGGGCAAGTATCTCGATATTTCCGAGTTTAAGAAGACACTTGAGTCCATTCGCGGCGGTAAGCAGATAGATTCACAGTCCGGAGATGAGACTTTGGAAGCTTTGGCACAGTACGGGATTGACTTGAACCAAAAAGCCCTGGATGGCGAACTGGATCCGGTTATCGGTAGAGATGAAGAGGTTCAGCGTATGATGCAGATCCTGATCCGTAAGACCAAGAACAACCCGATCTTGATCGGTGAACCGGGAACCGGTAAAACTGCTATTGTTGAGGGGCTTGCACAGCGTATTGTCAACAAAGAAGTGCCTTTGAGTCTTCAAAATATGCGTGTTATTTCACTCGACATGAACAGGTTGATCGCCGGTGCAAAGTACAGAGGTGAATTTGAAGAGCGTCTCAAGGCGGTCATCGATGAAGTCAAAGAGTCAGCAAATATCATCTTGTTCATTGACGAGATCCACACCATTGTCGGAGCGGGAGCATCTGAGGGTGGTAATGATGCAGCGAATATCTTGAAGCCTGCTTTGGCACGTGGTGAGTTACATACCATTGGTGCCACGACACTCAAAGAGTATAGAAAGTACTTTGAGAAAGACACAGCACTTCAGAGACGATTCCAGCCGGTTAAGGTGGATGAGCCAAGCATTAACGAAGCCTTGCAGATCTTAAGAGGTATCAAAGACAGACTTGAAGCACACCACAATGTGACCATCACCGATGCGGCACTGGTTTCTGCGGCAAAGCTTTCCGACCGTTACATTACGGACAGATTTTTGCCGGACAAAGCCATTGACCTCATTGATGAGGCAGCAGCTGAGTTGAAAATGCAGATAGAGTCTGAGCCGACTGATCTTTCCAAAGCAAAGCGTGAAATTTCAACACTTCAGGTGGAGAAAGAAGCACTTAAAATGGAAGAGGGCACTAAAAATGATGCGCGTCTTGAAGAGATAGAGAAAGAGTTGGCAGACCTTGAAGAGAAGCGTGTTGCCTTGCAAAATCAGTTTGACAATGAAAAAGATGTCTTTAACCAGATCGCTGAGATCAAGTCGAATATTGAATCTCTGAAAAGTAAAGCAGAGCAGGTCAAGCGTGAAGGTGACTTCAACAAAGCTGCGGAGATCGAGTATGGTCAAATTCCTGCGGAACAGGAGAAATTGACAGCACTTGAAGACAAGTGGATTCAAATGATGTCAGAGGGTACCCTGCTCAAAAACTCTGTCGATGAAGAGATGATCGCAAGTATTGTCTCCCGCTGGACAGGCATTTCTGTCAATAAAATGCTTCAGGGTGAAAAAGAGAAGATCCTGGCCATTGAAAGCATCCTGAAAGAAGAAGTGGTTGGACAAAGTGAAGCTTTGAAAGCTGTTGCACGTGCCATTAAGCGTAATAAAGCAGGTCTTTCAGATGTCAATAGACCGATCGGCAGCTTTATGTTCCTTGGACCAACAGGGGTCGGTAAGACCCAGGTGGCGAAGACTTTGGCGAAGTTCCTCTTTGACTCTGAGAAGTCACTCATTCGTATCGATATGTCTGAGTACATGGAGAAGCATGCAGCCTCAAGACTGGTCGGTGCGCCTCCGGGATACGTCGGGTATGATGAGGGTGGTCAGTTGACTGAAGCGGTCAGACGTAAGCCATACTCTGTGGTACTCTTCGATGAGATCGAAAAGGCACACCCGGATGTCTTCAACACACTATTGCAGGTGTTGGATGACGGACGTTTGACAGACAATAAAGGGGTCACGGTAGACTTTAAGAATACCATTATCATTATGACGTCGAACATTGCGTCAGACAAGATCATGGAGTTCAAAGACCCTGATGACAGACGAAAAGCGGTGAATGATGAGTTGAAACTCAACTTTAAACCTGAGTTCCTTAACCGTCTCGATGATATTGTCATCTTTAATCCGTTGGATCTTGAAGCCATTACAAGTATTGTGGACATCCTCTTTAAGAGTATTCAGTCCAAACTGTCAGAGAGAGACATTAGCATCAGCTTGACACCTGCGGCAAAAGCGTACATCGCAGAAGCAGGGTTTGACCCGGTCTATGGTGCGCGTCCGCTGAAAAGAGCACTCTATGAAGTGGTCGAAGACCGCTTGGCCGAGTTGATACTTGAAGACAAAGTCGTTGAGGGTTCAAACGTTGCCTTTGACGTTCAGGACGGAGAGATCAAAGTCAATATCTCCTGATCCTTTACTTCCGGACACCTGTCCGGGAGTCGTATACTGCCTCAACTACTTATAGGGCACCTCTAATAATTTATCAATTTCTCCTCTATTCTTAGCCCTTGAATCACAATCTTTACACATTTCTTGTATACTATAAGATATACAAATCAAAAGGATGTTAGATGATTCGAAAAAATATAAAGAAAATCGGTCTTGCAGGGGCTTTGGTTTCTTCCCTCTTGTTTACCGGTTGTACGCCTGAAGAGCAGGCTATGGCTTCGGGTGTTGCCATAGGTGCGGCAACGGGAATGGCGCTTGCTTCCTACTCTTACCCGTATTATTATAACAGACCGTACTACTACTATGGCGGACGTTACTACTATGGCGGATACTACAGTGGCGGATACTACCACTATCATGGACACAGATATAGATCTGGTCACTACTATAACAATGGGTACCGTTACTATAATGGCCGTCGTTACAGAGCACAGTCAGGACGTTACGGGTATTATAGAAACTCTAATGAGTATAGACGCTATAGAAATAACAGACCAACTACCTATAACAATAGAAACAACAGATACAATACCAATAATAGATACAACAATCACGGTACGAGAAACAGAACGAATTATAATAGAACGACAAGAGCGCGTACGACAACGAGAGCACGTCCGGCTGTTAGACGTTACTAAGCGTAAGCCTTCTTCCTTTCGGGAAGAGACTTATGTTGCTATAGACTCCAGAACCTTTCCTACCATTAATCCTCCAAACGTTCCGACAATATACCCCATCATCGCCATGAGTACGCCTATGGGTATGAGTGCTTTTGAGTATGCTGATGCCAAAATAGGTGCGGAAGCAACACCACCAATATTGGCCAGAGAAGCAACACCCAGAGAAAAGAGGTCAAGTTTAAAGAGTTTTGCGAAAAATACCATAATGATGGCATGAATGGCAATAATGACAAAACCTGCTGCGATGTAAAGCGGTGCTTCGGTGAGTTCTGAAAAGTTTGCGCGTGAAGCAATGAGTGCGACAATAAGATAGAGCATCATCGTTGCCAAAGAAGAGGCACCGGAGAATTTTGCCAGTGGCGTCATAGCAAAGAGAATACCCGCAAATGTCGCAAGTATGACGACCCAAGTGGTCGTGGTGAGAAAAGAGGTCGTAGGCAGAAAGGCTGCAAAATATTGTGAGAGGTACGATACCAGAGCAGCAGAGAGCAGGAGTATGGCTATTGAAGTAATGCCTGCCGGGGCTTTTGCTTTTTCTTTTTGAGCCAGTCTTTCTCCCACTTCATCAATGAGAGAAGTATCTGCTTTGGTCCAGAGGTTGAACTTCTTTGCAAGAGGCACCAGGGCAAGGAGTATCATGACCCAGATGGCATAGTCTATAGAGTCTATGAGGAGGGTGTAGCCCATTGCGGTGTCGGGTAGATCGAGTGCGCCCTGAACAGCGACCATGTTGGCTGTACCACCCATCCAGGAGCCGGAGAGTGCGGCGAAGGGTTTCCATGATTCTTCACCAAATGCCGTATGGAAGAGGGTGAACATACCTATGAAGCCCAGTGCAATACTGACTGAAGCAAGAAAGAAGGTCAGGAGCATTTTTTTGCCCATTTTGAAGATCTCACGCATATCGGCAGAGAGGAGCATGAGAAAGATCATGGCAGGCAGAAGGTTGGACTTGACTGTTTTATAGACGGCTGTGACGGAGTCTGTCTTTTCCCAAAGACCAAAGGTAGAGAAAAGCATGACCGTAAAGTAGAGTATAACGATGCCCGGCAGATACTCAAAGAGTTTTGCTTTGCTTTTTTTCTCTGTATACATAATGGCTGTGGAGAGTGCAATCAGTGCCAGTAAGTAGAAGATGCCATTTTGGATCATTGGATTCCTGCTTTCAAATTATAAAATATACGGGATAAAGAATTTGGTTTTTTTTCTATAGGCCAGGTAAGCTTCATCGTGCCCGCACCAGAGCTCTTCTTCTCTTTTGGCTTTGAGTAAAAGTACAACGATCAAAGCTGTAAAGAGAGAGAGCTCCAAGAGGCTAGGTGTCGCAATGAGCATACCCAGCATCATAGTGATGACGGATGTGTACATAGGGTGGCGAATGTAGTGGTAGGCACCTGTCGTCACCAGGTAACAGCCCTCTTTGAGCTTGGGTTGAATGTTGAAATTACCCCGTTTGTTATGCATAAGTGCCCAGAGACCCATGCCAAGGCCCAATAGAAAAACAATGAGACCCGCTATGGAACTTAAGACGCCATGCGAGAAAAAGAGCATCACTCCTATAAGCAAAAACTGTAAGAAGACCAGGACTTTGGGGTAGAGAGTATGATTCATAGCAATCCCAGTCCCAAGGTGCGTATGGCTTCATGTTTGTGAAACTGGAAGGTTTTGTACTCTTTTGTTTCCGGTTCAATCAGTAAAATATTTTTGTCTGAACAGGCAATGTGTGTACGTGTCTGGTTATAAATGAGCAGTCGCATGGACTTTTCAAACATTTCAAGCATATTGGCTGTTTTGAAGAAGTTATCGGGCATTTCCTTTTCAAAAGAGGGTTCTCCCATAACATCAACGGCCAGTACGTCATGAAAAGAAGCTTCCGTGACACCAAGGTTTTCACAAAGAAAACCGTCACCGTAGGTTTCATTGTCGATCTTATGCTCCTCAAAGACACCGGGGATCGCCATGGTCGCCAAAAGGGCATCACTAATACGGACATCATCTTCTGCCGTAAAGACTCTTTTTTCTCCTGTATGCAGATTGGTAGCAATAAGTTTGAGAGGAATCTTTGTCTCCCTGATCGTTTTGTCTTGAAAAATGTGTTTAAAGATATCTTCAATTTTATCGTTAACCACGAAAGCATTTCCCGAAAAAGACAACTTGATCCAGTTGAAGACATTGGAGAAGTTTTGGATCTGTTCGTAGATCTCCACTTCTTTCATACCCACCGCAATACAGGCAGAAATAATACCGCCCATACTGGTACCCACAAGCTCTTTAGGTACCATACCTGCTGCTTCCATATCATGCAGTACACCCAGGTGGGCAATGCCGAGTGCACCGCCGCCGGAAAGTACCAGTGTAAAATTATCTTTATCAATCTCTGTCATCATAAAGTGATTATATCTAAAACTCATGTTATAATTGAAGTACTTGGAAAGACTATTACCCTCAGGAGTACAGTATCAATTTTTCACCTTTGGAACTCTTATTTACCTATGCGCTTATCGTGGTCGGAGGCATACTTCTTATTACGGCTATGGGACATATTATCTACCAGAGACGCTCCTCCACCTCTATGATCTCCTGGATACTCTTTATCGTCTTTATGCCGCATATCGCTGCACCCCTTTACTTCATTATAGGCATCCGAAAACGTGAAGGCAAAGGTGGGAAAAGTCTCCTGCAGTTCCCAAAAGTGGCACATTGTGAGCCCTACATCGTTAAAGAAGAGCATGCCATTGCCAACATTTTGAAAAAGAACGGTATACCTCCGGCTACGGCAGGCAATACCTTTGAAGTCATTACCGATGATGTGAAAGCGTTTGAGAGAATGATGTCAGAGATAGAGTCTGCCAAAGAGAGCATTGACATCTGTACCTACGTGTTCGTGTTTGACCAGACTACTGAAGCCATACTGTCAGCACTGACGGAAAAAGCAAAAGAGGGTGTCAAAGTCAGGGTCTTAATAGACCTGATAGGTTCACTCGGGGCACGCTTTAAAAAGAAAGGTTTTCATGACCTGGAAGCAGCAGGTGGAGAAGTTTCTTTTTTCATTCCCCTTTTAAAACATCCGCTTCAGGGCTACATTAACCTGCGCAACCACAGAAAAATTTACCTCTTTGACCAGACAAGGCTTTTGAGTGGAGGGATGAATCTGAGCAATGAGTATATGGGTGCAGATGACGGTACAAAAAGATGGAATGATCTGCTCTACTATCTGAAGGGACCAGCCGTTCATACTTTCTATACGATTTTTTCCAATGACTGGGCTTATGCCACGGGAGAAACACTCACTCTGACCTTTAAAGCACCCGATACACCCTATAATGGTGATAACTACGTGCAAGTGGTGCCTTCCGGACCGGACATTGCCAAAGATGCGCTCTATGAAGCACTGCTGAACACCATATACTCTGCAAAAGAGCGTATTTGGATCGTCACACCGTATTTTGTACCCGATGAGAATATTGTGCAGGCACTCATAATTGCAAAACACAAGGGCGTGGATGTTAAGCTCATTACCCCCAAAGAGTCAAATCATCTCATTGCAGACATGGTGCGCAGCGGGTATATGCGTCAGCTCGATGAAATAGGTGTCGATGTGGTACTTTATGAAGGTGAAATGCTGCATGCCAAAGCCATACTCTTTGACCATCTCGGAGGCATGGTAGGCTCACTAAATCTGGACAACCGCTCTCTTTTCCTCAACTATGAAGTGGTGACCTTTGTCTACTCAGAGAAATTCATGGAAGAGATGCAAATCTGGATGCAATCGCTTATGTCCAAGTCAAGCAGAGGTTTGAAAAAACCGTCTAAAAGCAGGGAGGCGGGTGAGAACATTATGAAAGTTTTTGCCCCGATGATCTGATGTTCATACCCAGTACCCTTTACCACAGATCCTGTCGAAGTAATTGCCGGTTGTGGTTACCTGACACTTTTGCTGTGCTTTGCTGGAATGTACATAAAAATAATGAGGAGCAGAGCTTCATTGCCTACTTGGAGAAAGAGGTGAAGAGAAAGAAAATAGACCTTCTGCTCTTTCAGGAAGCTGTCTTTAAAGATAAAAAAGCATTTTCTCTGCCTCACTTTTCTTACGATGCTGCGGCGAACCTGGAAGTCAATAAAAAGTTCTATGGCGTACTGACGGCATCAACCATACAGTCAAACTATGCCAATGCCTACCTTTCCGAAGGTCAGGAAGCTTTCATCGGACCCCATAAAAGCATGCTTCTGAGCATCTATGAATTTAAAGACCATTCAAAACTCCTGGTACTGAATATTCACGCCATCAATTTTCGTGAAAACAACCGTTACAGTCAGGAGCTTGAACGTTTTTTTGATTTTATTGCACTCTATAAGGGGCCGTTGATCATTGCGGGAGACTTCAATGCCTGGAACAAAATACGTTTTGAAAAACTTCATGAAAATGCACATAAACTGAAGCTGAAGGTCGTTAGCTTTCCGCAGAACAGTCCGGTAAAATCATTTTGGGGAAATGCCCTGGATTTCATTTTTTATAAAGGGTTGACGTTAATAGAATCTTCTGTAGAGAAAGCAGAAAAACATTCAGACCACAACCCTCTCTTTGCATGTTTTAAAAGAAGTAAATAGACTTTCAAAATGTGCCCTCCTGCGCTAGATCTTTCCTTCCAGAAAATGTTCAAAGATCTCGGTGACGAGGTCAATACGTTCTGTAAAACTCTTTTTTGAGGCACGTTCATGTACGGTATGGTCACCGTCACCGTAGGGTCCCCATCCGTCCAGAGTGGCAACTCCCTGTGAAGAGATGATGTTCGCATCACTGACGCCGCCGCGTTTTTCGGTAGGCAGGTCAATGTGACAGAGTGCGTTTATCTTCTCAACAAAAGTTGCCTGTGTTTCTGAAGGCTGCATGACATCACGCTGAATACCTCCGGAGAGTGTGGAGACGGTTCCCTCTACGTGTGACTCTGCTACGATCTCATCGATGGCTTTGAGTACACGGTCTCTCTCTGCTGTATTGGTATAACGCAATTCAAAAGTGAGGTGGGCTTTAGGTGAGATGGTGTTCGCCCCTATGCCGCCGGAGAGTTTTCCGACATTGACAGTGGTCTCTTTTTCAAGGTCGGTCAGTGCCACCAAAGCCTGCAGTTTATAGGAGGCTTCAAGGTTTGCGTCTGCTCCTTTGGTGTAATGGTTGCCGGCATGAGCGGCGATCCCCTCAATATCTATGAAGAAGGTACCCACACCTTTACGTCCTACCACCACTTCATCATGTACACCTGCGGCTTCAAAGACCATACAGTAGTCATACTCTTTTGCCAGTCTGGCTGAAAGCAGTTTTGAATCATCGCTTCCTGTCTCTTCGTCAGAGACCAGAAGAAAGTCAATATTGTGGATGCTCCCAAACTTTTCATATACATTTCTTAATGCCTGAAGGGCAACATAATTCCCGCCTTTCATGTCACAGACACCCGGGCCGTAGATCCACGCTTCATCTTCTGTGAATTTTTCAAAGGTTTCAGGAGGAAAAACAGTATCGATATGTCCGAGAAGCAGCAGTTTTTTTCCCTCTCTTTGAGGAGTGGTCAGATGAAGATGGTCGCCTATCTCCTCTCTGGGATAGCGTGTGAGCGTATAACCGACGGCTTCAAGCCAGTATGCAAAGATCTCCCCGTTCCTGTCGACACCTTCTTTGTTCTTTGTCCATGAGTTGATCTCTATAATACTTTGAAGCTCTTCAAAATCGATATTTGACATGTGCACCCTTTATTGATTACAAAATAATAACATTTATATAACACTGTGTAATCTTTTTTTCTTAATTTTACCCAATATTTTAGTGAAATATGGTAAAATAATACTTTAAAATTTCAAAAGGAAACACAATGTCCCGAAAAATAGGTATGTGGTTGTATCAAAACGGTGGTGGTGATAAGATTCAGAAGAAGATCATCAAAAAATTGAAAGAACGAGAGATAGAAACAGTGGCAGATATCAACCTGCGTCAGGCTGTCGCCAAAAATGGTCATATTTTACATAATGATATGAAAGTGGACAAACTTGACCTTTTCTTCTCCTATAATGCCGGTGAGCAGACACAGTACCAAATGTTCCTTTACCAGGCATTGAACAGGGTCATGCCGATGATCAATTCTTATGAGTCTTTTGCTTTGACAGAAGACAAGTTTCAAACCTCTTTCCTTTTGAGACAGCATGGTGTTTCTACCCCAAGTTTCAAGCTCTGCCACAGAGATGACGGACATGAACTGAAAAAGATCATTAAAAAGTGGGAAAAGATGGTCTATAAACCAACCGACGGCTGGGGTGGTGTAGGTCTGACCAAAATTGAAAGTGAAGCCACACTCGATACCCTTCTTCCTTTCCTTAACCACATGGACTTGCGTTTTTTCTATGTGGAAAAGTTTCTGAAGTATGACAACACTGACTTCCGTGTAGACATCGTTGATGGTGAATTCGTAGGCTGTTACGGCAGAAAAGCATCCGGTACGGACTGGAGGACCAATGTGACCTCCGGCGGATCTGTCTTCATGAGAGAAGCCAATGATGAGATAATCGACCTGGCAAAAAAAGCTTCCAAAGTATGCGGTACGGACATTGCCGGTGTAGATATTATCTACGATCTTGAGAAAGAGGAGTATGTGGTTCTTGAAGTGAACGGCATACCGGCATTTGCAACCCCTGAACAAGAGAAAATGGGACTGGACTTCAACGACAAAAAGATCGACCTGATCGTTGATCTTATCGATAAAAAAACAAAAAAATAATTAAAAGGAATAAATAAAATGGCAAAAAAGAATAAGAACGGACAATTACCAAAAATAGGAATGTTATATCTTGATTATGTATTGAGATTCTTCGACAAATCAAACTTCAAAGGGTGGCCGGATAAAATTGAAACTGTGACGTATCACTGGAAAAATGATAAAGCACGTTTCATCAAAGAGGTAAAGCGTAAGAAGATCGATATTCTGATCGGTAATATTCCTGCAACAGCGTATGAAACATTCAGAGAGATCGCCAGAGAGTTGCCAAATGTACAGTTTATTCCTTCTATGGATACACAGTTCTCAAACAAGTCAAAAGAGAACGTCACACGTTTTGCATGGAAATATGATATACCTATTCCTAAAACATACATCTTTTACGACAAAAGCAAAGCAGAGAAGTTCATAGACAAAACAGAATTCCCGAAGATCGTTAAAAAGTCTTACGGACCGTCTAACTATGGTGGGTACTTTGTACACAAGGTAGATTCTGCACAGGAAGCACACAACCTTTTGGCTCAGAAAAAGTATCACCCGGTCTATATGCAGGACTTTGTACCTATGGAAGCAGATGTAAGAGTTATGCTTATTGGTCACAAACCGGTATGTGCCTTCTGGAGAAGAGCTCCGGAGGGTGAGTGGTTGACAAACACATCTCAGGGTGGAGAGATGGACTATATGGACGTACCTAAAGAGCTGCTTGACCTTGCTGTACAGGTCTCTAAAGCTGCCAATGCTGAGTATTGGGCCTGTGACGTTGCTGTGGGTAAAGATGGTAAATTCAGAATTCTTGAATGTGCAACAGCCTTTGCTGCTTTCCCATATATCAGAGACTGGATCGGTCAATACCTCATGTGGAAATTCTCAGAAGGAAGATTCCCTAAGCCGAACATTCCATTGTATAACTGGGAAGAGCTTGGAAAAATGGATCCGTCTGTGCTTAGAACACTGCGTTACATTACCTTTGGCAGATACACACCTTCGTATGACGGTGCCTACTTCCTGGACAAAAAAGTAAGAGAGACAGAAGAGGGTGAAATGTATCTTCATGAGATGGATGAACTCTACCCAATGCTTTTGACTGAAGACAGAACAAAAGAGGAGTGGCCAAGCGAAAAGTGGAACTTCCAGGACAACTACGGGCACAGTATCAGAAAAGTGCATGCACAGAGTAATCCGAAATACAAAGAAGAGGAAGCAGGCGATGAGGCTGATGAAGCCGCTGAGCAAGAGAATATGTTCGTCCTTACTGAAAAGAAAGTGGAAAAGCTCTTAACCTCTGTTGAAGGTATCGGTAAAAAGAAAGCCGCGTCTATCATGGAAAAATTCGATACGGCAGAACTGGTACAGGCTTTAGAGTCGGCACCACACAAAATTGGTGAAGAAATTAGCTGGTTTAAGAAAAAATTTATGAATAAGCTTGTAAAAGAGTGGGAAGATTTTAAAAAGAAACTAGACTAATATAAAGAGTACGACAGATGAAAAAACAATATATGTCTTATCAGGAGAGTTTGAACTTCCTGTATAAGATGGAAAAAACGTATCCCGATCTTATCAACATTGAAAAGATCGGTACGACCTTTGAGGGCAGAGACATTGTCCTTGCCAAGATCTCCAAAAATGTAGAAACAGCAGATGAAAAACCGGCGATGCTCTATACCGGTTCTGTGCATGCACGTGAATGGATAGGCCATGAGTTGGCACTTAAGTTCATTGAGCATGTGGTTGAAAACCAGGATGTAGACCCTGAACTTGAAAAATCTTTAACGGATGCAACCATCTACATGGTCCCTTGTTTGAACCCGGACGGGTATGAGTATTCACGTAAACACTTCTCATTCTGGAGAAAAAACAGACGTGTGAACCATGACGGGACCATAGGGGTGGATCTGAACAGAAACTTCTCCATAGGTTTTGTCAAACAGAAGGACACCTCTTCCAACGTATATGGCGGTGAAGAGCCTTTTTCTGAAGCGGAAACCTCTGCCATGAAAAAGTTTGTCGATGCCCATGAAAACATTACCATTGCCTTTGACTACCACTCTCAGGGAAATGTCTTTTTTCCCGCACATAAATTCATGCATGAAGCAGAGGTGGACGGTACGGACATGAATGTCCTCTGTGCCAATATGAACTATGAATTTGCAAAAGTGACAGGCAGAAAATACGGTATTCACAGAGGAAAACCGCCTGCACACCTCATTTCAGGTTCAGGAAGAGAGTATTATTACTCCAAGGGTATCATCGCTGTGGTCGTGGAAGTGGGAACGAAGAATATCCCCGACTATATGAAGAGTATGTCAGGAAGCATCAATGAAAACATTCCTGCCCTGCAAAAGGCATTTACCGAAGTGGTCAACTACTCCAATCTGGCACCCAAACGTGTAGAAGAGTTCACGATAGACCACATTGAAGCACACTCGGTTTCACTTATTTGGCAGTATGAAAAACGTGATGACATCTTTTTTGAAATTTACAGGGCTACCAAAGACAAAGATGCCTGTAATGAGAGTACCAAAGTAGGGGTCGTCGGTGAAAATACTTTTACGGACACCGACCTGAACTCTTCAACCAATTACCACTATACCATCAGAGCGGTCAATAAGAACTCCGGCTACAAGTCACCTTTTGCCCCTGTGGTCAAGATACGTACAGGATTGGAAGAGTCTGAATTCTTCAAGCTTGTCTTTGCTTCCAAAAACGGTACAGGCTACGTGGGTCAATACACCCAGGAACAGAACCGTGCACACTTTGGTCTGAACTCACTTTTTGTGGGTATCAACAAGTCACGCGGTATTTGTGATGCTGTTGTTTCATTTGACCTGGATTCACTTCCTGAAAATGCCATTATTAAATCGGCACGTTTTTATATCTACCCTATGAACAGGGTCGCTGCCAAAATTGAGAAATTCGGTGAGTGGAACCTCTCCTTACTGAACAAAGACACCTTTACAGAAGTGACAGACTTTGACGAAATTGAGCATGCCGAGTCAAAAGGGGTCATAGGCAGAGCCATTCAGTCCAGTAACCTGACACAGGGTATTTGGAATCACTGGTCTTTCTCCAAACATGAGTGTGCTCTGCTGCAAAGTTCTTTAGAAAAAGGTGCAGCAGTCTTTAGACTGGACGGGCCTAAAAGACTTCCTCCCGGTGAAGACTCTCAAATGATGCAGTTTGATATTGGCTATGGTCAATTTGGCGGGGGTATACAGTACAGACCGATACTCGACATTAAATATACGCTTAAAAAAGAGAAGATCAAACTGAAGCCGGACCATCGGACAACTATTTGTACGGACAAGACACAGGAGGGACTTAAAGCAGGGTTCGATCCTGACGGGAACAAGGTCTATTCATATATGGATTTTGACCTCTCCCAGCTTCCAGACTCGGAAAATACGATGATCACAGCCTGTGCCTTGCGTATTTCAGCCAAGAACACCTTTAAAAAGCGTTCTGACATACGTTATTATGTTGAACTGGTTGATGTCGATAAAGTAGGTTCCTACGATGACATTAGAAACCGTGAGCAGATCGAGTTCATCGGTTATGAAGTTGCGGAGAGCGATCTTAAAAAAGATGAGTGTCAGTATTTTAATTTTGATACTTTTTCTAAAAATGTTTTAGATGAATTGCATCAGGGAGGGAAAACCCTCAAACTGGTCATAAAACCTACCTCGGCCAATGGTGCGAAAGAGAGAACCATTACCTGGAATGATGATGTTGAACTGATCGTCTCTTACATTCCCAAACGACGTAAAGCATTGGCTTCAGTGGAAAACCTTCAAATTAAAAAAGAGAACAAGATGATCAAGCTCTCCTGGGATGACATAGGAGATGAAGCACTGAACGGCTACTACGTGGTGAGAAATACCTTCCATACGCCTAAGCACTTTATGGATGGTGTCAAGATATATGGTGGTAAAGATACCTGGACCTACGATAACTTTGCCTCCTTTGACAAAGAGAAGCACTATGCGGTCTTTACCTATGATGATGTGCCAAACTTTTCAGAACCAACAACGATCAAGTATAACCCACTAGAGAAGTATTAATACGCCTCTAGACCTTTGCACAGCTTAAAAACCCCAGTCTTACTCCAGTTTATCTCCTGCGGAGATAATGTTAATGAGAAAGGCACCGGGTTTTTCATACCCCACATCTTCATATAACACTTTCTCTGTTTTTGCATCTATAAAAAGTGTACTGGGCGTGAGTTCGGCTTTGTATTTTTGAGCGAGTGGAGAGTTAATGTCTGCCACAAGGGTGACTGTATTGTCTAGTGCAGCTAAGACATGTTTGTCTTTTAGGGTTTCATGCACCATTTTTTCACACCAATGGCAGCCATCTTTAATGACAAGTAACAAAATGAGCGGTTTTTTCTCTTTTTTTGCTTTTTGAATGGCACTTTCCATCGTGCTTTGTGCGGCTAAAGTTTTAACCGCTTCTTCTACAGAAATGGCAAAAAGTGCGTAAGTCAGGAGGGAGAGAAGAAGAAATATTTTCATACATAATCCTTTAAATATAATATTAGTATATCATATTTTATTATGTATGAAAAATGTTACTTAAATTTATCGGCCAAAATATCCTGTGCCTGTATCATATCTTTGTCTCCACGTCCGGAGAGATTGACAAGTATGGTCTTGCCCTTGACCTCTTCGGGTTTCATCTTTTTCAGGTAGGCAATGGCATGGGAAGACTCAAAGGCAGGAATGATCCCCTCAGCCTGAGAGAGCCATACAAAGGCATCGATAGCTTCATCATCGGTAATGTGATCATAGGTCGCAATATTTTCATCTTTTAAGAAGGCATGCTCTGGCCCAATACCCGGGTAATCCAAACCGGCAGAGATGGAGTGGGCTTCCTGAACCTGCCCGTCTTCGTCTTGCAAGAGATAGGAGAGTTGACCATGAAGGACACCGGGACTCCCTTTTTCCAGAGAACAACCATGTTTCTTGTCGAGTCCTTCTCCTCCCGCTTCAATACCGATGCACTCTACACTTTCATCTTCCAAAAAGTGGTTAAAAACACCCAGTGCATTTGAACCGCCGCCAATGCAGGCAATGACTTTGTCAGGGAGACAGCCTTCCACTGCATCCAGTTGTGCTTTAGCTTCCCAGCCGATAATGGACTGAATGTCACGTACCATCATAGGGTAGGGGTGAGGTCCTGCTACTGTTCCGATGAGATAGTAGGTGTCTCTGGCATGGGTAACCCAGTGACGAATGGCATCGTTCATGGCATCTTTAAGTGTTTTTGAACCTGACTCAACGGCATGCACTTTGGCACCCAGAAGTTTCATTCTGAACACATTGAGTTCCTGACGTGCCACATCTTTGGCACCCATAAAGACTTCACACTCAAGACCGAAGAGTGCAGCCACTGTTGCTGTTGCCACACCATGCTGTCCTGCACCGGTCTCGGCGATGATCTTCTTTTTTCCCAAACGCTTTGCCAGTACTGCCTGTGCGACACAGTGGTTGATCTTATGGGCACCTGTGTGGTTCAAGTCTTCACGTTTGAGGTAGATCTTGGCATCGAGCTCTTTGGAGAGATTTTCTGCAAAGTAGAGAGAAGAGGGGCGACCCACGTAGTTTTTATAGTAGTAGTCCACTTCAGACCAGAACTCCTTGTCGAAACGTACTGCTTCGTAGTCGAGTCTGAGTTGTTCAAGGGCAGGCATGAGTGTTTCAGGGACAAAACGTCCGCCAAAACCGACCTGACCATTTTCTTTAGAACCAAAATGCCCCAGAGCATCAGGGTCATGCGGGCTTGGCTTCGGAATGTAAATTTCTTTGTGTAAATTCATGGTTTTCTCTCAGTATTAAAGTGCTGAGATTATAGCAAATCCGATGTTAAGGGCAGTCTAAATACCTTGGCATGATGTTTAAATGGATAGATGACTTTTAAATTTTGTTTTCTTCTCTATGTCTTCACCATGGGCGGTGTAGCGGTACTTTGACTTCGCTTCACCTATGAGCCTGTTGGGCATTTCATTATAGACTGTATTCATGTCTGTGTTGATGGTCCCGAGGAAGTAGCTTTTACCCGGCAGCACTTTTGGAATACGTTTTGAGCCTGAACCGTAACCCGATTTCCCACGGCTGCATCCGTAGTGACCGTTGAGTGAGTACTCTTTAAGAATGATGTTCGTACTTGGCGCCGGTATTTTTACTGCTATGAATCCCTCGCTGATCTTCTTGTCATGAAAATAGAGTTCATAATCCAGAGGGGCTTCGTCTGTTCCTATCACAAGGTGTCGGACAGCTCTGGTTTTGTCTCCGTCAACAGCTATGAGTACGGTGGCCGCATTTTTAGCAGAGACCTTCATGTCAGGGTCGGCAAGTTCGACGGTGTCCTGTGTGCAGGCGGTGAAGAGCAGTGCGCTGCTTAAAAGTAAGAGAGTGTGTTTGATCATGTAAATTCCTTATGGCGGATATTATAGGCTTATTTGAGCTGTACTATAGTCAAAAGTCTGTGTATTGCTTGTGTATTTGAGGTCTACTTCTGTAAAATATTACCGTAGTAACTAAGAAGGGTCAAAATGCATAGAAGAGATTTTTTACTGAGCATCGCAGTCGCACTTGCCTCTGCAAGTGCTTACAGTTTTGGGGAAGGGCTTAAACCTTTGCTTTTAAAAGCATCTGACAAAACAGCCATACTCTACGGCACACGCTACGGAGCCAGCAAAGACACCGCAATGTGGATTGCCAAAGGCATTGGCAGTCAAGTGGATGTGCTGAACATTGAAGAGCTAAACTTTTCTCAAATACTCAAAAAGTATGACAAGTTCATTATAGGTTCCGGCATTTGGATAGACGGCCCCCATAAACGTCTTACAAAACTTCTCTCGGAGCATAGTACTGAGATGGAAGCCAAGATCGTTGCATCGTTCATTGTCTGTGGTACTAGGGGAGATAATGAAGCAGGGCGAGCGAGAATAGCGGGGTATTTTGAACGTTTACATAAACCATTGCAAAAAGCACCTCTAGCCCAAGAACAGTTTGGTGGTAGACTGATCATAGAAAAGCTAAGTGAAAAAGACAGAAAACTGCTGGATAACTTTTATACAAATGTATTGAAAAAAGAGTTTAAAAGCTGGGATCGTACCAACCCCAAAGGGGCTGAGAAGTTTGGCAGCACGCTTCTGCTAAATGCTTAATCCAGTTCTAAAACAGAGTAGACGGGTGCTTCTATGCCCTCTTTGCCATTGAGGAAGCCCAGTTCCATAATGAAACAGGCTTCGACACACTCTGCGCCCACTTTGTCTATGAGAGAGGCGGCAGCTTTGGCCGTTCCTCCAGTAGCGATCAGGTCATCAATGAGCAAAACCTTTGCCGGTGTTCCTGAGGGGCAGAGTCCGTTTTCACCAAAAGAATCTATGTGTATCTCCACTTCATCAAAGCCATACTCAAGGCTGTACTTTTCTGCCACGGTCGTGTAGGGGAGTTTTCCTTTTTTACGCACAGGAACAAAGCCCACATTGAGTCTGTCAGCCAAAGCCGCACCAAAGATGAACCCTCTGGCATCTATGCCCGCCACATAGTCAAGTTCATACCCTGCATAACGCTTCTCTAGATGGTTCATGAGTGTATCAAAGGCTTGAGGGTTCCCCAGTAAAGTCGTAATATCTTTAAAAACAATCCCCGGTTTGGGAAAATCAGGAATATCACGGATACTCTCCATAATAATGCTTCTCTCTTCTGCTGTCAATGTCATGCTGCTTCCTTTTTTATGATGGTATATTATACAAAAGTTCTCTAAAGTTCCAAAAACTTGACTTTCATACTGTATCGTCTTATAATAAGTTATCTTAAAATTAAAAGGAGCCACCATGGCAAAAGCATCAAAGAAAGAAGAAGAGAAGAAAGCTCAAAAAGCATTAGCGAAAAAAGAGAAGAAGAAAACTGAAAAGAAAAAGGCCAAAAAGAAGGCTGAGAAAAAGAAAAGTGACAAGAAAAAAGAGAAAGCAAAAAAGCCTGTCTCTAAAAAGAATAAAAAAGTAAAAGCGAAGAAGAAAAAAGAGGGTAAAAAGAAGAGTAACAAGAAAAAGTCTAAGAAGAAGTCTGGCAAAAAGAAGTAATTAAATATAGTTGATCTTCTCTTGACACCCGTCAAGAGTTGTCAGCATGCATTTGACTATACTGCGGAAAATTAACTAACAGGCAGTCAAATGAGTGAATTTCTAAACAACAATACCTCTCCTTATGAGGGTCAATACCCCGATGGTCATCCCGTACGTACTTACCTTGAAGAGAACCTTCTTATCCGTGAACTTATCAATCAATTGCAATCGGTCAATATACAAGAGGACTTTGAATTTTTCAAGGAGCTTTTTAACAAACTTGGTAAAGTAGAACTTCACTTTGCACGTAAAGAGAACCAGCTTTTTCCTTACCTTGAAAAACACGGTTGGACCAGTCCTTCTGAAAATATGTGGGCCTTTCATGACCAGATAAGAGAAGAGATCAAGGAGACAAGAAAAGCCATAGAGGCGGGGAATATTGAAGCGGTCATCATGAACTCGCAGCAGGTTTTTCGTTCTTTGGAGCACATCATGCAGGTCGAAGAGGGCAGACTGCTTCCCAATGCCATGAATATGCTGAGTGAAGAGGAGTGGAAAGAGTTTAAAGAGGGAGACAAAGAGATAGGCTGGATGTTCGACACCCCTCCGACCCCTTACCCTGCTGATGCATACATTCACCCCGGTGAAGATACCCAACGTAAAAAACTCCCTTTTGGCATAGAAGACAAGACACACTACGATGAAGGCTACCTCACACCGGCACAGGTCAACTCCATCTTCCGAATACTCCCTGTGGACATCACCTATGTCAATGAAGATGACCAGGTCGTCTTCTATAACAGAGGGGAGGATAGAGTGTTCCCAAGATCTGCAGGTATCATCGGGCGTGAAGTGAAGTTCTGCCATCCGCCAAAAAGTGTGGATCAGGTCTTGAGAATATTAGACGAGTTCAAAGCTGGTACACAGGATGTTGCAGAGTTCTGGATACAGTTCAAAGGAAAGTTCATACACATTCAGTACTTTGCCGTACGTGATGAAGACAGAACCTACAGAGGGGTCATAGAGATGAGTCAGGATGTGACACATATCCGTGAACTTGAAGGACAGCAGCGTCTGCTTGACTGGGATTCTTAAAATTATTTGTTTATTGTTGAAATAATACAAAATATTTGACAAGTGCACGCTTTTAGTGTATTATTCCTCATGTAAGCATACAAAAAGGAATCTTCGTGAAGCTAAAAGAGATTGCTGAGATCAGAACAGGACTGGTACTTTCTCGCAAGAAAGCAACGCTTTCCGATGCTGTAAGAGTGCATTACAAACAGATCACGCTTAAATCGTTTAATATGACTACTTCATTGACACGCAACGACTTAGATGTGTTCGTCTCTACTGAAAACATCCCGACCACTTACATCAGCCAAGTAGGTGACGTGGTGGTAAGACTTAGAGAACCTGTCACTGCTGTTTACATTGATGAAAAAACCCAAGGGATGATCATTCCTTCTCTTATGGCTATTATCAGAGTACAGAGCAGTTTGATAGATAGTGAATTCCTGGCCTATTATATTAATGCTTCTACAACTCAGAAAATGCTTAAAAAAGAGATAAAAGGTACAAGCATAGCTGCAATAAAAACGAAAGATCTTGAAGATATTGAAGTGGTCTTACCTCCTCTTGATACACAAAAAAATATTGTAGAAGTCATGAAACTTTCTGAAAATGAAATTGCTTTACTGGAGAAACTAAAAAAAGAGAAACAACAACTTTCACAAACAATTTTAGATACCATAATAGAACAAAACAAGGAAGAGAAATAATGCAAAAAACAACACAAGAGACCATTAACAATATTGTCTGGAGAGCGTGTGATACTTTCAGGGGTACGATGGACAGTAATGAGTACAAAGATTATGTGCTGACGATGCTCTTTGTGAAGTATTTGTCTGACTTCTATAAAGAGAAGCTTGAAGAGTTGCATGAGAAGTACAAAGGCAATGAAGAACGTATTGCCAAGAGTTTGAAACGTGAGAAGTTTGTGTTGGATGAGCGTTGTACCTTTGACTATCTCTTGAAGAACAAAGAGGCTGCAAATGTGGGAGAGATTATCAACAAAGCATTGGAACGTATAGAGGAGGACAATAAGGAGAAGCTTGAAGGCATCTTCCGTAATGTGGACTTTAACTCTGAGAGTAAACTGGGCAATACCAAAGAGCGTAACAGCATCTTAAAGAATCTCCTGGAAGACTTTGCTAATGAGAAGCTTGATCTTCGTCCGTCCATGTTAAAGGGTAATGATGTCATAGGAGATGCCTATGAGTATCTCATCTCTCATTTTGCAAGTGATGCAGGGAAGAAAGGGGGAGAATTTTTTACCCCAAGTTCTGTCTCTACCTTGCTTTCTAAACTTGTTGAAGCCCAAGAGGGTGACCGCATCTATGACCCGACTTGTGGTTCAGGGTCTTTGCTTATCAAAGCGAGTAAAGAGGTGGGTAATGAAAACTTTGCTATCTACGGACAAGAGAAAAACGGTCAAACACATGCTCTCTGTACGATGAATATGTTTCTCCATGAGATCAACGATGCCAACATCGCCTGGGGCGATACACTGCGTAATCCACTCCATAAAGAGAATGACCATCTCATGAAGTTTGATGTAGTCGTTGCCAATCCTCCTTTTTCACTGGACAAATGGGGTGCAGAAGACTTGGCAGATGACAAATATGGGCGTTTTGGGTATGGCTTGCCTCCTAAGAGTAAGGGGGACTATGCTTTTGTAGAGCATATGTTAGCGAGTCTCAATGCCCAAGGGCGTATGGGTGTAGTGTTGCCTCACGGTGTGCTTTTTAGAGGAGCAAGTGAGGGGAAGATCCGTAAAGGGATCATCGATGACAATCTGCTTGATACAGTCATAGGACTCCCTGCCAATCTCTTTTTTGGTACAGGGATTCCTGCGACGATTCTCATCTTTAAAAAAGGCAGAGAGAATACCGATGTGCTTTTTATAGATGCCAGCCGTGAGTTTAACAAAGATAAAAACCAAAACAGTATCGATGACGAACACATCGCCAAAATACTCGACACATACAAAAACAGAAAAGAGATAGAGAAATACAGCCATATTGCCACACTCGAAAAGATACAAGAGAACGACTACAACCTGAACATCCCTCGTTATGTCGATACTTTTGAAGAGGAGGAGCCTGTAGATATAGAGGCTAGCAAGCAGAAGATAGTCGAGATAGAAAAGGAACTATCAGAAGTGAAAAAGCAGATGAAAAGTTATCTTGAGGAACTTGGGTTATGAGTGATGTAGTTATTTATGAAGATGGAACTGTTTCATTAGAATTGTCTATTGAGAATAAAACCATTTGGCTCGATGCTAATGATATAGCAGCTATTTTTGATGTAAATCGTCCAGCTATTGTCAAACATATAGGCAATATATACAAAAGTGCTGAATTGGAAAAAGAATCAACCTGTTCCATTTTGGAACAAGTTGCTAAAGATGGCAAAAAAAGGAAAATGAACTACTATAATCTTGATATGATAATATCGGTGGGATATAGAGTAAATTCATTGAAAGCAACCAAGTTTAGAAGATGGGCTACGGATGTTTTACAACGATATATGTTTGATGGCTACGCCCTTAATAAAGAAAAACTTCAAGAACATAAATTGCAGGAATTAGAAAAGACAATCGGTCTGATAAAGCAAGGTTTACAAAATGAGGAATTGAGTATCACAGAAGCCAAAGGTTTTGTGGAAATTATTTCAAACTATGCGAAGTCTTGGGCTTTGTTACAGGGCTATGATGAACAGAGTTTAGAAGAGGTGGTGGAGCATAGAGAGCAAAAGTTCATACTTGACTATGATGAAGCTAAAGAGGCTATCGCCGAACTCAAAAAAGTGCTCATCGCTAAAGGGGAAGCAACACAGCTTTTCGGTCAGGAAAAAGCAGGGGAGTTCAAAGGCAACCTGCTGAACATTTATCAGAGTTTTGGAGGAGAGGAGCTTTTACCGTCCATAGAACAAAAAGCAGCCAATCTACTCTACTATGTTATCAAAGGGCATCCGTTCAATGACGGAAACAAGCGAATAGGCGCATTTTTATTTGTATTGTTCCTTCATAAGAACGGCATTTTACATAAACCAAATGGGGAGCCAAAGATCAACGACAATGCGTTGGCATCTCTGGCACTGCTTGTAGCCACCTCTGCACCTGAGCAAAAAGAGATCATCATTAAACTGGTGATGAATATGCTGTATGAGGGGGAGTTGTGATGAAAAGAAAAGGGGCAGCGACTTCAGTCGCTGAAAAGAAAAGCCATATTAACGCGACTGAAGTCGCGTCCCCAAAGGGATATAAACAGACCAAAGTTGGGGTGATTCCTGAGGATTGGGAGGAGTATAGATTAAAAGATGTTTTAAATTTAACTCTTAAACCTCTTAAAATGGAAGATGAAAAAGAATATGAATTAATTACAGTTAGAAGAAGATTCGGTGGTGTAGATAGCAGAGGTTTATTTAAGGGAAAAGAAATTTTGGTTAAAAATCAATTCTATGTTCGTGAAAATAACTTTGTAATTTCAAAAAGGCAGATTTCACATGGTGCGTGTGGCTTAGTTCCGAAAGAACTTGATGGAGCTATTGTTTCAAATGAATATAATGTTTTTCAGCCAAATATTGAACTTTTAATTCAAGAATTTTTTAATTACTATGTTCGTTTACCTAAGTTTAGTCAAACTTTTTATAATTACAGTGATGGTGTACATATTGAAAAATTACTTTTTAAAACCCAAAGTTGGTTAAAGCAAAAAATACCATTTCCACCCCTAAAAGAACAACAAGAAATAGCCCAAATCCTCACCACAGGGGACAAAGCCATCAGCAAACAAGAAGCACTCCTTGTTGAGAAAGAGCAGCTTAAAAAAGGATTGATGCAGAAGCTTTTGAGTGGGGAAATTCGCTTCGGGGCAGCGACTTCAGTCGCTGAAGATAACGCGACTGAAGTCGCGTCCCCGGAGTGGGAAGAGGTTCGGTTGGGGGAAGTAGCTACTTTTCATAAAGGAAAAGGAATCTCAAAAAACGATATTTCAGATGATGGAATATCATGTATCAGATATGGAGAACTTTATACAAAATATAATGAGAGAGTAGAAGAAATTATCTCAAAGACATCTATTGAAAAAGAGAATTTATTTTTAAGTGAAGTAAATGACATATTGATACCTGCTTCGGGTGAAACAGCTATTGATTTAGCAACTGCTTCATGTGTATTAAAAAAAGATATTGGACTTGGTGGAGACATCAATGTTATCAGAACTCATCATAATGGTATATTTTTATCCTACTATCTAAATATCGTTGCAAAAACAAAGATTGCTAGTATGGCACAAGGAGTTTCTGTTATTCATCTATACGCATCTCAACTAAAATCATTAAAAATCAAACTCCCATCAAAACAAGAACAACAAAAAATAGCCCAAGTCCTCACTACAGCAGATAAAGAGATAGAGCTACTCAAAAAAGAGCTTGAAGCACTCAAAGAGCAGAAGCGTGGGTTAATGCAGAGGCTTTTAACGGGGGAAGTGAGGGTGAAGATATGAGTTTAAAAATAGATACTGACAATCCGTTATCAAGTGAAATGATTGCAGAGCTATTACGCTTAGATACATCAAAAAGATATATTTTCCATAGAGAAAGTAAGAATATTGAATATAAAGAGTCATTTAATCATGCAGGTTGGGATGAATACCTAAGAAATTTTGCAGCATCTGCCAATAATGATGGTGGGTATATGATTTTTGGTGTAAAAGATAGACCTAAAAAGCCTATTGGTCTGAATGAACGTGCGGCTGAAATGTTTGATTCGATTGATGAAGAGTATATAAGTGGAGAGATAAATAAACTTTTTGCCCCTACGATTAATTGGGAAAAACAATTAGTGATAGCATTTGATAAGCCATTTGGTATTATTTATGTTTATAGAGGAAATATCAAACCTGTGATTGCAAAGCAGGATGAAGGCTCTATTAAAAATGGTGAAATATACTATAGATATTCTGGACGTGTACAAAAGATAGAGTATGGTGAATTAAATGAGATTATTGAAAATAGAATTAAAGAAAATACAAATCAGATGAAATCATTGTTGTCTAAAATCTCTGAGATAGGTCCTGCTAACGCCGCAGTATTAGATGTTGAAAGAGGAGTTTTAGAAAAGGATAAAGATAATATTTTAGTACTGGATGAGGAGTTGATCCCTAAAATAAAGTTTATTAAAGAGGGTGAATTTTCAGAAAAGAAAGGGGCTCAAACTTTAAAACTTGTTGGTGAGGTTCATCCTGTTGATCAGGTTGAAATTGTCAAAATTCAAAAACAGAATTTGACGCAACAATATCCGTATTCATTTACAGAAATGAAAAAGAAGATATTATCTCAACTGCCAAGCTTGAACCAACATCATATTCATAGAGTAATTTCAGAGAATAATTTAAAAGATAATCCAAAATATTCTGCATATAACTTTAGAACTAAAACACATGGAGATATATATAAAGAGTCAGGAATAATCCCACAAGCTACACCAAGTTTATATAATGATGAAGTAGTTGATTTTATTGTTAGGAGATTAAGAGGTGAATAAGTCAGTATCCCGACCAGCATCGTTGAGAGGCAAGCCCTACTTAAATCTTCGGGTGATATCGGGATCTGTTATGCGGTTTGACCCATCCTACCTATTCCAAGAATTAACTCGGAAAGCCTCCCTTGGAGCCTTATCAGTAGATGGGGACTTTTGTAAGGGGAATTATAGCATATGAATAATAGTATATCGTTTTTAAATGCGACTGAAGTCGCATCCCCAAAAAAGAGCAATAAAGTAGCGACTTTTATTACTAAGCAAAGTGATACAGAAAATACAACTAAAGTCGTATCCCCGGAAAGTAAAACAATATCAGGGGCAGCGACTTCAGTCGCTGAAAAAGAAAACAGTGTTAACGCGACTGAAGTCGCGTCCCCGAAGAAAAATCTTCCTCATGTTGATTTGATCGGCTATTATCAGTTCCTCACCTTTCGTACCCATGACAGCATCGATGATTTCCTGACTCGACTTTCAGCTGAAAATGTCTCCACGTCACTCAAGCAGTATAAAGCAGATGAATACCTGGACAATTCGCCTAAAGGTGCATATATGAATGGTGATGTTTTGGTATATTTAAAACAGTTTTTATTGGAGAAAGATGGTGAACTTTATGAACTTGCAGCATTTTCTGTGATGCCTAACCATTTGCATATATTGTTTAAGCAAAAAATGGAAATAGCAAAAACAGTACAACAATTAAAGGGTGCAAGTTCTTTTGGTATTAATAAAGTTTTACAGAGAAAAGGTTCGTTTTGGGAGAAGGGTTATTTTGATAAAGCAATTCGTGATGAAGCACATTTTGATACCGTATATAATTACATTAAAAACAATGCTGTAAAGCAAACTTGACTGATGCAAAGGATAGGTTTTATGGTATATATGAATAGGAACGGGGCAGCAACTTTAGTCGCTGAAAACTATGGAGCATATTACGCGACTGAAGTCACGTCCCCAAGCAGTGAAAAAGCATTAGGGGCAGCGACTTCAGTCGTTGACAAGAATTGTAATCTTAATGCGACTGAAGTCGCATCCCCGAAGAGAGGAACTGAAAGATGATCCCAAACACAAACGAAACCCAAATACAGAACAACACCATAGACCTCCTCAAAAATATGGGCTACACCTACATCTCTCCAGAGGAGATGGCACAACACAGAAGTAGCACCGGGCAAGTAGTACTCAAAGATATTTTGCTTAAACAACTCCAAAAGCTCAACGGCTTTGAGTACAAAGGTACCGAGTACACATTTTCTGCGAAGAATATAGCCAGAGCTATAGAGGACTTGGATGTTTCGCTCAATGAAGGGCTTATGACTGCCAATCAGAAGATAAGTGACCAACTCCTGCTTGGAAACTCCTATATCGAAGCTGGAACTCCATTACCAATAAAACTATTAACTGATCAAGTGAGGGCTGAAGTATGAACAACACAAACATAATAATCTACCAAACCCAAGATGGGCAAACTAAAATAGAAATAAAGTTAGTAGAAATTACATTTATGAAGAAAATCTGGATTTCCGACTTTTCGACTAAATATATAAATAAAGCCACTAAAAAGTAGAGGGTAAATTATGAATAACAAACGAAACAAAATAATTTTCTATAGAACCGAATCTGTAAAAGTAGAGTTTGAAGTACACTTTGAAGATGAGACATTTTGGCTTACTCAAAAGAAGATGGGTGAGCTTTTTGCTGTGGAAGTAAATACTATAAATTATCATCTAAAGGAGATTTTTAAAAGTGGTGAATTAGCAGAAAATTCAGTTATTCGAAAAATTCGAATACCTGCTAGTGATGGTAAGAACTATAAAACAAATTTTTACAATCTTGATGCAATTATATCCGTAGGGTATAGAGTAAATTCAAAAGAAGCTACCCAGTTTCGTATATGGGCTACTGATACCCTAAAAGAGTTTGTCATCAAAGGTTTTGTGATGGATGACGAGCGACTTAAAAATGGTGAGAACTTTGGCAAAGACTATTTTGAAGAGTTACTTGAACGCATCCGAACCATACGAAATAGTGAAAGACGAACGTATCAAAAGATAACAGATATTTTTGCAGAGTGTAGCATTGATTATGACAAAGATTCTACTATTGCTAAAAACTTTTATGCCCATATACAAAATAAATTTCATTTTGCCATAGTTGGTAATACTGCTGCTGAGATTGTTTATGAAAAGGCTGATGGTGGTAAACCTTACATGGGATTAACATCTTGGAAAAATTCACCTGATGGAAGAGTTTTAAAAAGTGATGTAGCTATCGCTAAAAATTATCTTACTCAAAAAGAGTTAGATATGTTAGATAGGATTATCTCTGCCTATTTTGACCATATAGAGTTTTTAGCTCAAAAAAGAGAATCTATGAGTATGCTAGATTTACAAAATGGTATCAATAAGTTTTTGGAATTTAATGAGTTTGATGTACTTGATGGGCATGGTTCCATCTCTCACAAGATGGCTTTAGAAAAAGCATATAAAGAGTATGAAACTTTTAAAATCATTCAAGATAAAAACTATATATCTGATTTTGATAAAGAGATAAAAAGAATAAAAGGCTAAGCAATGAATAAATCTTATATTTTAAAACATTTTGATAAAAGTCTCATAGAGTTCCACTTTGTTTCCAGTTCTTTGTCTGGTAGCAGCGTGGAGATAACATATATTTATAAAGAGAATAAAACATTTTTTCCTTTGGGACTTGAAATAAACAATGAGAACTTACTCTCATGGATAAAGTCAAGAACCATTCCTAAAAACAGAGAGTTTGTACACAAAGTTTTGATGGAACTCGGTTTGAGTTTAGAGGACTTGGAAGGCATAGTTTCCATCTCTAAAAGTCTTTCACTCAATGACTGCTACTGGATAGTTGAGAAAGGATTTACAGGGAAGTTTGAAAACTATAATCTCTACGATAATGACTTTAACAAAACACTCTCACTCCTTGCCTACACAGGATATGCTTCTGTGAAAAAAGAGGGATTTCTCTCTAGTCCTGAGTTTACTACCAACGGTATGTTGGCAAAAGCGTGGAGACGAAACCCACAAGGCAGGAAAGGCACTTTTCTTTACAAAGGTGGGTCACATGGGTGTGCCAACTGTGGTAAAGAACCTTACTCAGAGTTTTATGCTTCACAGATAGCCCAAACTATGGGATTAAATGCCACAACCTATACACTAGGAAAATGGAAAGGGAAAGTAAACTCTATTTGTGAACTATTTTCCTCTAAAGAACTGGCATTTGTGCCCATCTACCATCTCGTAAAAGAGGGAGGCTGGGAAGCTGTGTTGGCGTACTACAAAAACTTAGGAGAGTCATATTATGAAGCGTTAATAGAGATGCTCATTTTTGATGTCATCATACTCAACATCGATAGGCACTTTGGTAACTTTGGTCTTTTGGTAGACAACACTACGAATGAGATAGTAAGTGTTGCCCCAATATTTGATAATGGACTTTCTTTATTTGCTGATGCTTTGGATGATGATTTAGACAACATAGAAGCCTATGCCAAAATAAAAAGCATGAAAAATGCAGGTGACTTTGTACTTTTTGCTGAAAAAATTATGACAAAAAAAGTAAAACAAAAAGTAAGAAAAGTGATAGGGTTCACATTTGATAAAAGTTCTAAATATAAACTACACAATAAAAAACTACGAAAGATAGAACAATACATAGAACATAGGGTCAGTACACTTTTGGCATTGGATGAAGCATGACCCCGAACACAAACGAAACCCAAATACAGAACAACACCATAGACCTACTCAAAAATATGGGCTTCATCTACCTCTCTCCAGAGGAGATGGCACAACACAGAAGTAGCACCGGGCAAGTAGTACTCAAAGATATTTTGCTTAAACAACTCCAAAAGCTCAACGGCTTTGAGTACAAAGGTACCGAGTACACATTTTCTGCGAAAAACATAGCAAGAGCTATAGACGACTTGGATGTTTTGCTCAATGAGGGGCTTATGACTGCCAATCAGAAGATAAGTGACCAACTCCTGCTTGGAAACTCCTATAGCGAAGAGCTGATAGATGGGGTGAAGAAGAGCTTTTCTTTGCACTACATAGACTACAAAAACCCTGAAAAAAATCTGTTTCATGTCACAGAAGAGTTTGTGGTAGACAGGGTGACACAACAGGAGCAGACGAAGACAAGACGACCTGACCTTGTGCTGTTCATAAACGGTATACCCTTTGGGGTGATAGAGCTTAAAAAAGCTTCGCGGGGTACAGAAGAGGGCATCTCTCAGATGCTACGCAACCAAGATACCCATGAGATACCCAACCTTTTCAAGTATGTACAGATAACACTCGCAGGGAATAACCATTCACCACAGTATGGAACTACTGGTACACCTAAAAAGTTTTATGCCGTTTGGAAAGAGAAAGAGAGTGAAGGGTTTTTAAGATTATTTGGGGTAGCGACTTCAGTCGCTGAAAAAGGGAGAGATATAAACACGACTGAAGTCGCGTCCCCGATGAAGAGAACCCCGTCACCACTGGACAAGACTGTTTATGCACTCTTTGAAAAACACCGTATGGTGGAGCTGTTGCATTCGTTTGTTATCTTTGATGGCAAAGTAAAGAAGATAGCACGGTATCAACAGTACTTTGCCATAGAGAGCATCATGGAGCGTATAGGGAAGCTTGATAATACTGGTAGACGACAAGGTGGACTCATCTGGCATACACAGGGGTCTGGTAAGTCACTCACTATGGTGATGTTGGCAAAGGTTATCAAGCGAAGCATCGTCGGATCTAAAGTCATCATTGTTACCGATAGAAAAGACTTGGACAAGCAGATACACGATACTTTTAATAACTCCGAAGTTAAAGCTGTAAGGGCAAGATCTGGTAAAGACTTGGTGAGCTTGTTGCAGTCTGGGAAGTCTGTCATAACTACACTCATACATAAGTTTGAGAAGGTGAAAAATGAGAACGTCACATTTGATGACCCCAATACCTTCATACTCGTAGATGAGTCGCACCGTACACAGGGTGGAGATATGCATAAAGCGATGAAGAAAGTCTTTCCTGAAGCGTGTTACCTTGGGTTTACAGGGACACCACTTATGCGAAGAGAGAAGAACTCCTTTGCGAAGTTTGGTGGAGAGATACACCGTTATACCATCAACCAAGCTGTAGAAGACAAAGCAGTCTTACCACTACTCTATGAAGGACGACTGGTAGACCAATGGGTGAACGATGAAAAAGGACTAGACAGACGCTTTGAGCAGATAGCCAGACACTTAGAAGAAGAGCAAGTGCTTGACCTCAAAAAGAAGTGGGCGAGGTTTCAAAAAGTTGCTTCTAGTGAGCGAAGGCTTGAGATGATCATGCTAGACATCAACGAAGATGTACGCAAACGCCTGCAAGGCACAGACTTTAAAGCCATGCTCGCTACAAGTTCTAAGTATGAAGCCATCAAGTACCATAAACTCTTTGAAGAGATGGGAGACATACGTACAGCGTTTGTCATCTCTGCACCTGACAGCAGAGAAGGACACTCTGAGGTAGATGATGAAAATAAAGCATTCATCCAAGAAGAGTGGACACGAGTCATGAAGAAGTATGGGGATGAAGAGAAGTACTTAGATAAAGTCAAAGATGAGTTCATTAATGGTGATGAGATAGAACTTCTCATCGTGGTAGACAAACTCCTTACAGGATTTGATGCCCCAAGAGCTGCGGTACTTTACATAGACAAATTGCTTAAAGAGCATAACCTCTTACAAGCCATAGCAAGGGTAAACCGTCTATATGAGGGGAAAGACTTTGGGTTTATTGTAGATTACCGTGGATTGCTTGGTGATTTGGATAAAGCACTCAACGACTACTCTGGACTGGCTGACTTTGATGAAGAGGACATTGCAGGGGCAGTCTTTGACATAAAAGAAGAGATAGCTAGGGTTAAGACCTATTATGAGCATTTGGAAGAGCTGTTTAAAAAAGTGGAGAACAAGCAAGACCAAGAGAGCTATGAAGTCTACTTAGCAGATGAAGAGAAACGTAAACTTTTCTATGAGTATCTTTCGCATTATGCCAGAGCATTAAAACTAGCACTCTCTAGTGATAAAATAAGTGAAGTCTTTAGCGATAAAGAAATAGCAAACTACAAAGAGAAGATGAAGTTCTATGCAGAGTTACGTAAAGCAATACGTATACGTTACCATGAACAAGTAGATTTTGGGAAGTACGAGAAGCAGATGCAAAAACTACTTGATACCTTTATCTCTGCGGATGAAGTGAATCAGTTGACGAAACTGGTAAATATCTTTGATGAAGAGTTTGAAAAAGAATTAGAAAGAGTGGTAGGGGACAATGCTAGAGCAGACAGCATACTGAGTGCCACAACAGCAGTCATAACTGAAAAGCGTGAGAGTAACCCTGCATACTACGATAAACTCTCTAAACGTATACAGGAGATCATAGAAGAGTATAGAGAGAAACGACTGACCGAAGAAGAGAAGCTCAAGCACGCGAAAGAGATACGAGACTTACTTCTTAAAGATGAAGTGGAAGAGGAGTCTAACTACCCAGAGAATATCAAACACAATATCCATGCAAGAGCGTTTTATGATAACTTGGAAGAGCGTTTTAGTGAAGTGATGAACAATGTTGATGAGCGTATCTTGGTGGCAGATGTACCTCTGGGGTATGCAAAAAAAACATCAGAAGAAGCAGAAGAAGATCTGCTCACACAAACGGTAATGAAGATAGTAGAGATATTCCAAGAAGCATCCAGGAAACCTGACTGGAAAAATAATTCTGATATGCGTAACAAGATAGAAGGACAGATAGATGATCTTTTCTGGGAGATGGAAGATAAGTATGGTCTAAAGTTTACTAACAGTGATGAACTATTAGCCACCATACAGCAGATAGGGATAAATAATTATGACTAGGAAAGGGGCAGCGACTTTAGTCGCTGAAAAAAAGAAGCAGAATAACGCGACTAAAGTCGCGTCCCCTAAGATTGAAATTGTGAGAAAAGATGTCAAACACATCAACCTCAAAGTCAAACCAAGTGGAGAAGTAATACTTACAGCTCCTACTGATAGTAACAAAAGAGATATAGAGTATGTACTTAAAAAAAGAGCAGATTGGATAGATAAGAAGATCGCTTTTTTTGATGCTCATAGAGATGTACATGAAAAAGAGTATGTAAGTGGAGAGAACTTCTGTTATTTGGGTCGAAATTACCGTTTGAAGGTGATAGAGTGTAGAGACTTGGAGGGCGTGAAGCTTCGGAGAGGTTATTTACAGGTTTTTGTGAAAGATACCGCGAACTATGAAAAGAAGCAAAGACTCATAAAAGCCTGGCAGACTCAAAAGGCAAAGAGACACTTTCAAAAAGCCATAGAAAAATATAAACCCATAGTCAAACAAGAGATAGAAACGGTACGTATACGAGAGATGAAAACTCGGTGGGGAAGCTGTAACCCAAGTAAAGGCTACATCAATCTGAATCTAAAACTGATTGAGAAGCCGACTGAGTGTATAGAATATGTAGTGTTTCATGAACTGGCTCACTTGGTGCATGCTGATCATAGTGTGAAGTTTTATAATTACTTGAACCTCTTTATGCCTGACTGGAAGAAGAGGAAAATCCGTTTAGAGAAATAGTCTCTATTACGCTTCCAGACTCTCTTCGTCGATGACGATGATTCCGTCATGATCTGCGAGGAGAATTTCTCCGTTCTTAAAGAAAACACCGCCAAAAGTGAAGGTGACATCACGCTCTCCGGGTTGTTTGACATGGCTTTTTCTGGGGCAGGTACCCAAAGCCCATAGACCTACAGGGATGGTTTTGGTGATGTGGGTGTCGCGTACATAACCGTTGATGAGAATACCTGTCCAGCCATTTTCATGAGCAAATTTCATGAGGTTTTCACCAACGACTGCATAGTGTGCTTTGTCTACATCTACCACGGCAATACGTCCCTTTCCCGGCTCTTTTAACATAGTAATGAGATCAGAGTTCTCTTCATTGAGTTTGAGTGTCGCAATGGGGCCTTTGCATTTTTCATTACCACCGTAACTGTGGTATTCGGGAGAGAGAACCTGTACTTTTTCGTGGTGTTCGTCTGAGATGTCGGCTGTGTAAAAAGGCATAGTTTATTCCTGTCTATAGTGTAATGTGAAGATTATACTAAAAATTAGGTAGAATTATAGACATAATATTTTTGAAAAGAAGAATAATGAAAGTTGTAACAGGTGTAGTGGGGAATGACATTCATGTCGTTGCTAACAGGTTAATAGATATCTCTTTAGAAGAGCGTGGATTTGAAGTGTTCAATCTTGGGGTCAATACGTATCTGGAAGAGTTTATGGATGCCGTGATAGAGACAGATGCAGATGTGCTTCTTATCTCATCTCTGAATGGTGAAGCAGAAGGGTGGTGCCGTGACCTTCAGATACTCAAAAGTCAGTATGACTTTAACAATGTCGCCTTTATGATAGGCGGGAACCTCGGTGTAGGCGAGATGGATGAGCATGAACTGGTACCGCGTTTCCAGAATTACGGCTTTGACCTTGTCTTTCACCAGACAGACCTCAATGAAGGCCTGGACACACTTGAAGCATTTTTGCAGGAGCGTAAGTCATGAGTTCTTTACTGCAGCGTGAACGTGAGATCATTGTAAACAGCGAATATATAGACCGTTTTGATTTTGATGAAGTAGAAGATTTCATTAAAAATGCGAGTAAAGACCTCTTCATCTCCCATAAGTTCAAAACATCATCTGAAATGCTGGTACAGCCGCGTGGCGGTTTTCCTACCTATGACAAGGTTTTTCAGCTTTACAAAGAGTTTAAAGATGCCAATGTCGATGTCCTCCCTCTGACCATTGACTCGAACACCCGTCTTAACGACTATGCCACAGCCAAAAAGATGCTGGCACTCTCCGAAGAGAATGATACGGACATGCTCAACGGCTATCCTCTGGTCAATCACGGCTACAGAACCACGCGAAAGATGATCACCCACTACAATACACCGGTGAGTCTGCGTCACGGTACGCCAGATGCACGTCTGCTGGTTGAAACAGCTTTGGCATCGGGGATTTTTGAAATTGAAGGCGGGCCGATCACCTACCTGCTGCCGTACTCCAAGAACTTCCCTATGGACAAAGCCTTTTTATACTGGAAATATGTCGAACGCGTCTGTGCCAACTACTCTAAGCTCAATGAGCCCATTAACCGTGAGTCTTTCGGACCGCTCTCTGCTACGCTACAGGCACCGGCCATTGTCATTGTCATACAGCTGCTTGAAATGCTTCTCTCTCTCGAAGAGGGCGTCAAGTCTTTCTCTGTGAGTTTTTCGCAGACAGGTTCCATGATGCAGGACATCGTCTCCTCCAATGTCATTAAAAAACTTGCCAGAAAGTATGCAGACCAATTCGGACATGATGATGCGACCATTAACCTGGTCTACCATCAATGGATGGGGGCTTTCCCTTACAATAAAGAGTACTCCGACTCACTCATAAACACCTCTACTGTCATTGCAGCGATGGTCGGGGCGGACAAGATCATTACCAAAACACGTAATGAAGCCTTTGGTATCCCGACCAAAGAGGCCAATGCTCTGGCAGTCGCCAATGTCAAATACACTTTGGGTATGCTCAAAGGGATTCCCAAAGTAGGAGATGAAGAGGAGGAAGAGAACCTCACCAATGAAGTCGATGAAATCCTCGAAGCAGTCTTCAATGACAAGGCAGATACTTTATGGAGAAAAGTGTTCAACTCCATTAAAAAAGGGTATATTGATATTCCCTTCTCTCCACATATCATCAATGCCAATGAAGTCATTACCATTCGTGACCCGGACAGCAATATCCGTATATTGAAAAAAGGGAACCTCCCTATTTCAGACAAAAGTTTCGCTTTTGAACGCTCCAAGATCAAACTTGCCGAGGGAGAACGCGTGGTAGACAAGATCATTAAAGACATAGGGATCATGCTATGAGTAAACTGTTTATAGATATAGGTTCAACCTACTTCAAAGTGGCACAAGAGGGCAGGATAGAGCAGTATTTCAGAGATTTCAACAAGAACATACTGGACGACCTCAATAGTAAATGTGCAGATACTATTTCCAAATACAGCAAAGAGGATATCAACATCTGCTCTTCGGCGAACGGGGGTTTGAGTACGCTGATCATCGGCCTGACCAACTCATTTTCACTCAAGTATGCGATAAACATCGCGTTCAATTCGGGTATTAACATTATAGACACCGTTCTTTACCCTAAAATAGAGTCTGAGCCTGTGCCTTCCGAGCTGATAGATGTGGTCATTGTTGTGGGCGGTATAGATTCTGTCAAGAATGTTTTCGATGAAAAATTACTGACCTATCTTGAAAAGGTCAATTATCAGAATATTGTTTATGTCGGAAGCAAAGAGAACAACGCTTTTTTAGAGAAGCATGTAGACAATGTTGTACTCCTGGAGAATATTATTTCTGACAAGTTGAAAATACAGGAAGAGGCACTCAAAAATTACCTGACTGACCTTTACCAGTCTGACATTGTCGGGAAAGAGGACATTAAAGCACTCTATGCCATTACTTCCAATCAGATCTTCTCTACACCCTACATCGTCAACCGTTCTCTGCCTAAAATAAATGAACGCCTTGATGTGGCTGACCCTTTCATTGTGGTGGATATTGGCGGGGCGACGACCGACATTCACTACAGCCGTGACCTGGTCAATGACAACATTGTCTCTGAAGGGGCTTACGACCGTCTGGTTTTCAAGAAACTGGGTGTCTTTAAGTCGCGTGAAAGTCTGGTACATACAGCCAAGAGCAATGAGTTTGTCTTTGAACTGTTGGAACATTTGAATGTGACGGAAAACATTCTGGAAGAGCAGAGTGAAAAGGCCACACGTACCTTGATGCAGTTGGCCATTTTTCTTGTACTCTATAAAGTTTCCAAGCACCACGGGCAGTATGTTGAACTCAACCTTGACATTTTGAACAGCATTGTGCTGACGGGTGGTATCACCAAAGTGTTGACGCAGGACGAAGTCGATGACATCGTACTTTTCTTCTATAAAAAGATATTGCAGTTCCACAGCGCACCAAGCACACTTTTAGATAAAAACTATGAAATATGGACCTACGGAATATAATAAGGAGTTAGAATGTCAGTAAACAGTATTAGAAACTTATTGGAGTTGGCGGCACACTACGAGCCTGAAAAAGTTGGACTCATACACGGAAGTGAAAGCTACAGTTATGCTGCTTTACTGACTAAAGTGGACCAGATAGCACACTATTTGACGACACTTGGTTTGAAAAAAGGGAGCAGAGTAGGTATTTACTCCAACAAAAGTACATCGCAGGTCATTGCCATACTGGCACTGCTCTCGACAGAATATGTTTTTGTTCCCATCACCAGACTTTTGAAACCCGAACAGGTCAAACACATTATTGATGACTGTCAGATCTCCTGTATCATTACTGATTCTGCCAAGATCAAGAACATCAAAGCCATCGATTTTGAGGGGAAGATCATCTCTTATGAGGCAAGTGCCGAGTCTGATGTCTCTTTTGAAGAGATCTGCAAGTGTTACACCGCTGACATAAAATGCGACATCAACGGACACGACAATGCAGCCATCACCTACAGCTTTGGCTCTACAGGAAACCCCAAAGGCATTGTCATAGACCACCGTGCCTTCATAGACGGTGCGCGTATTGTTGCAAACTATCTGGATGTCAAGAGTACAGATGTCATCTCGGGCATCCTCTCTTTCAATCTCGACTATGGACTGAACCAGATCTTTACGTCACTCTATAAAAAAGCCACACTTGCCATTCACAAATTTGTATTGCCGGGTGACTTCTTTACACACCTTATCAATGACAAGATCACAATACTGCTGCTCATGCCTATACACATTACGCAAATGTTCGATGAAGACCCTCACCGTATTCCTCAGGCTGAGCATTTTAAGAACCTTAGAACGGTAACATCCTCCGGTGGCAACCTTACACCGCTGATGATCAAAAACATTACGACACATTTTCCGGATGCAAAGTTTTATGCAATGCACGGCTTGACAGAGGCTTTCCGTTCCGCTTATCTGGACCCTTCACAGATACACATCCGTCCCAACTCCATAGGTAAAGCCATTCCCGATGTGCAGCTTTATATCATTAACGAAGAGGGTGAAGCCTGTAAACCCAGAGAAGTGGGAGAGCTCATTCACCGTGGTGCCTGTATTTACAAAGGGTTCTGGAATGCCCCCGAAGAGACGGCACAACGCTTCAAGAGCATCTCCATTCTGGATAAGATCAGAAAACCGGAGGGACAGCTGACAGATGAGATCGTCATTGCCAGCGGTGACTATGTCTATGCAGATGAAGAGGGCTACATTTACTTTGTCTCCCGTAAAGATGACATGATCAAAACACAGGGCTTCCGTGTCAACCCGCATGAAATAGAAACGGTGGTCTACAACCACATTTCCGACATAGACAAGTGTATCGTCTTCTCCATACCCAACCCGGAGATAGAAGAGGAGATCGTCATGGTTTACAATGGCGAAAATGAACTGGGTAAAAATGAGATACTTTTTGAACTCAAAAAACACTTGCCGAACTATATGCTTCCCTCGCAGATAGTCTACAGGATCAATATGCCCCTGAAGTCACTCCATGAAAAAGAGATAGACAAAGAGGTTCTTAGAAGAGAATTTTTATAATGAAAAATTCTCATAACGATGTGAATGATTTTTCTCTTTGGGAGGAAATGTGGCATGCAGTCACCCATGGCATAGGATTTTTACTCAGTATTGCCGCGCTTGTATTGCTGGTCACTTTTGCAAGTTTGAACGGTTCTGTCACACATATTCTTTCTGCTGTGCTTTATGGTGTTTCACTTATCATTATGTACGGTGCATCTACATTGTATCATGCGATAACACACCATAAAGCCAAACAGCTTTTCCAAAAATTCGACCATTCGGCTATCTATTTTATTATTGCAGGAAGTTATACCCCCGTCATGCTGATCACTGTCGGAGGTACCAAGGGATGGGTGATATTTGGTATTGAGTGGTTTATTGCACTTATAGGTATCATACTGAAATTCGTCTATCCGGGAAGATTTGAAAAGCTTTCTCTGATTGCCTATATCATCATGGGCTGGCTGATCATTTTTGTATTTGACAGCTTTAAAGCCAATATTGATCCTGTAGGGTTTTGGCTGATGGTTTCAGGGGGCATTGCTTATACAAGCGGTGTGATTTTTTATGTGAAAGACAACATCAATTATTTTCATACCATCTGGCACATCTTTGTCATGGCAGGGTCGATCCTGCAGTTCTTTGCCATACTTCTTTATGTTATTTAATATTAACTAAATATGCTTTGCTAAAAAAGCATTGAACTGGTTGGCAAAGGCGTGGGCATCTTTTTGTCCGAAGGCTTTTGGTCCGCCGGTCATCTCTCCTGATTCTCTAATGCTCTCCATGAGGTCACGCATGGCAAGGTATTGTTTAATGTTTTCTCTGGAGTAGAGTTCACCGCGGTGGTCAATAGCATGGGCATTTTTGGTAATGATGCGGTCTGCTAAAGGAATGTCTGCCGTAATGACAAGATCACCTTCTTCACAGAGTTCTACAATACGGTGGTCCGCCTCATCTGCTCCCTGATCAACAATGATGTACTCTATGTGCTTTGACTTTCCAATAGTGATCTTTTTATTGGCAATGACCTTGGTAGGCAGAGAAAGTCGTTCTATGCTGCGAAGGACAATAGGCTTTAAGAGGTTTGGGAAGGCATCGCCGTCTATGAAAAGTGTCACAGTATCTCTTGCACACGTCCGACTTCACCGGTATTGAGACGTACTTTAATCCCATGCGGATGGGTAGGGGAGTTGGTGAGGATCTTTTGGACTTTTCCGTAAGTAATGTATCCCGTTGACTGGTCTTCTTTAAGTACCACCCCCACATCAAGACCATACCTGATGTCGCTGCGTCTTTTTCCGTCTTTATTTGGGTTCATAATTGAGTGCTTTCTTGACGGTATCGACTGAACAGAAGAAAACAGCATCGAAAAGTGGATTCAGTTTTGTTTTCTCTTCATTGATGACATCAAAAGCCTGAAAGTAAAAGCCCTGACCATCTTCCGGATTGCCGGGCTTTACATGAAAGACAATCGGCTTGAGTGTCCGTAAGAGATTTAAGATCTTTTTATAATTCTTGGCATCTTTTTCCGGCAAAAGGTTGTCCTGTTTACTCTCATTGACACGTGCTTTGAGCAAGAGCTGCAGTTTGTCATTGAAAATGACTTTGTTCCAGGTAATGGTTCCAAACTCGGTGTCAAATTCGCTGTTAGCCGCAATAAGCGGATGGGGCTTCGTCTCTCTTATGGCTTCCAAAAGGCTCAAAAAGAAGTTTTTCCCACCCATATTTTTGGCACAGTCCATTAGTTTTTCGTGCTGAAGTTTTTTCTCTTCTTCATTGAGATTATTAAAGTCACACATTAGTATTCTTTCTGTTTTATTTTGTAATTATTTCGACAATTATACCCTATTTATTTTCTATACCCAATCTTAACACTATTAGTATATAATTCTAATTATTATTAGAAGTAGGAATTATGAGTAAAGAACCAGAAAATCACACAAACAGCGCTAGTGAAAACATAGAAACAGAAACGACTTATGCCAGGTATGAAGACATAGATAAAGAGCAATTGGAAAAAGACATTGATGCCATTAAAGAGACGATGCTGCCGCCAAATGAGGAGGATTTTAAGCATCTCCTGAAACTGGAACGCTGGGGTAAAACATTTACCTACTCCGGCTATGCCATGATCCTGCTCATTACCCTTTTAGAGTATTTCATCACAGACCTCAGTGCTTTTGTATTTTGGCCATTGGCAATTATTGCTGCCCTGCTCATAAGTACAGGTAACGTTTCACGCTGGGCCAATACCACGCACCCCATTTTACATGGCGGTTACGACAAAGTACCCAATATACCGGAGCGTTATACTAAAAAATTCTTTGCCAAAGGCCCAAGACGTTATGTGGATTGGCTGGACTGGATCAAACCCCAGGCCTGGGAGTATGAACACAACATTATGCACCACTACCATCTCGGGGAAGATGATGACCCGGACAATGTGGAACGTAACCTGCAATGGCTCATTCAGTCTAAAACACCAATGTTCCTTCGTTATGTTATCGTGTATGCTTTTGCAGGTATGTGGAAATTCCTCTACTATGCACCCAATACTTTACGGATTTTGGAAAACAAAAAGAACAGAGATCAGAAAAAACTGGAAGTGACCGATTTCCAGCTTGACCCGCGTACAAAGAACGGTTTGGAACTCTGGATGGAGTACTACCTGCCGTACATTGTCATCAAATTTGTCCTTTTCCCTGCCTTCTTCCTTCCATTGGGACTAGCGGCTGTAGGAACGGCTTTTCTCATTCTTGTGATGGCAGAGTTTTTCGCCAATCTTCACTCCTTTCTGGTCATTGTACCGAACCACTCGGCAGAAGACATTTACATGTTCTCCGAACCGCACAAGAGTACGGGCGAGTTCTACCTCAGACAGATCATGGGGTCGGTCAACTACAACACAGGCTCAGACCGGGTAGACTTTCTGCATGGTTTCCTGAACTACCAGATAGAACACCACCTTTTCCCGAATATGCCTTTGAGCTACTACCAGAAAATGCAGCCTATTGTCAAAGATATTTGTAAAAAACATAACCTTGAGTATAGACAGGAGTCTGTCTTTAAGCGTATCGGTATGACGATCGATCTGATGGTCGGAAAGACAAAACTGCTTCGTGTGGATGGCGTTTAATGCGTAGGGTGGATTGCCCATCGGAAATACCCTTGGGGTGCATCCACCGTCAAGATAAAATATCAGCCATCAAACGGTGGGAGATCCCACCCTTGTAGGAAGAAAATGGCATTAGAATATGCTATACTCTCACATGACAAATAATCCACGTACCGACCGTATAGACGACATCTTACTTCGAAAACAACCCACACTCCAACTCTTCCTTGACGATGTTCATAATTCCCAAAATCTCTCTGCCATTTTGCGTTCTGCAGAGGGCGTGGGTGTGCTCGATCTTTACTATAGCAATACCGTAAACCGAGACCTGCGTATACACAGAACCATTAGCCAGGGCGCACACCATTGGGTCAACCGCACACGTATTGAAAATGATGAACGATGTGAATTTTTAAAGCGTAGACAGGAAGAGGGCTATCAAATTGTTGTTACCCACTTTTCCGAGGAAGCTTTCTCTTTTCGAGACATAGACTACACAAAACCCACGGTGCTGGTGATGGGCAATGAAAAAGAGGGTGTCTCTGATGAGATCATTGCCCTGGCAGACAAGCTCGTTATCATCCCCATGATGGGCATGGTACAAAGCCTTAATGTTTCTGTTGCGACAGCCTTAATGCTCTATGAAGCCCAGAGACAGCTTGAAAATGCGGGAAGGTATGAGGAAGCACAGCTTTCAGAGGATGAGAGAAATAAGATTCGGGAAACATGGTTGTTCAGAGATACTGTTGCCCGAAGGAGCAAAGGGAAGATAAACACATAAGACAAGGAAAAACCTTGCCTCCAGAAAAAGAGAAGACTACTCCTCTTTCCCGTTTCCATAATGTTCGAAAAGGTATTCAACCACAATATCGGCAGATTGTTTGTTAATAGGGGCTTTAAAGTGAACGATCATCTTGTCTACTTTCCCACGCCAGAACTTCTTGGACTGTTTTCCCTGATTGATAATGTATCCAAAAGAGTGACACATGAGGCAGTTTGCCTGTACTTCATCAAAGCCCTGACCCATTTTGACCGGAAAGGCAACATAAGGCACTTCACCTTTTGCTGAAATTTGTGCAAAAAGCGGTGATGCAGCAAGTACTGCTGTTAAAAGTAATTTCTTCATATTCATATCCTTACACGACTTCTACGGTAACTTCGTCAATACCGTTGTATTTATATCCGCCATGGTTCCATGGAATGTCTTTTGAAAGCGGCTGCTCATGCCCAAGATTGTTGATAGCCTTTGCCATGATCTTGACTTTACCGTAGCCTGTCGGTTTAAAGTGGAATCTGAATGCTCGGTAGGCATAACGTCCCAAACGTCCGGAGTCAAGCAGGGACTCTTTCCATGTTTTACCACCGTCAAGAGAGACCAGTACCTTTTTAATTCCATGCCCGTCATCCCAGGCAACACCACGTACGACCACTTCTGACTTATGGCTCAAAGTACTGCCATTCGTCGGGTAACCAATGATGGATTTCACATTCATTTTGGTAATAGGCTTCGTCTTAGGAAACTTCTTCTCCGGTGTTTCACCTTCTGTTTCATTGTCCGGTACACGGTAGGCAATGTCCATGAAGAAGAGCTTTTTGTATTCATTGGTCACAGTAATGTTTGAAAGCATTTTTACCCATGAGTCGGAGTAGGAACCCGGAATGATAAGTCTTAAGGGGTATCCGTTCAGATAAGGTAGGTCTTCACCGTTCATTTCATAAGCCAAAATGACATGGTCATCTAACTCTTCCAGTTTTAATTCACGTATGAAGTTAGGTGTCTCATAGTAAGCGGCTTTCTCAGAACCGTTAAACCCGATCCATGCAGCCTCTTTTTTGAGTCCAGCTTTGTCCAGAAGGTCTTTGAGTCTTACCCCTCTCCATCTTGCACAGCCCATAGCTCCGCTACCCCATTGAATACCACCGGCAGTCGGTGTAAAGGCAGAACGGCTGTTTCCTCCACATTGCAGTACGGCAGTCACATCGACCTGCTCATACTTTGTTTTCAGGTCATTGAGTGAAATCTTCAACTCTTTATTGACCAGACCATTTACCGAAATGGTAAATTTGTCAGGGTCAATGAAAGTAGGGATGTCCGGCATATGCCAACGTACAAAAAACTGGTCATTGGGTGTCAATGCCGAAGTAAAGACCTCTCTCGGTGTCTCCAAAAGAGGTGGTCTGTCAGAATAAACGATCAACGGGCGCTTCTCGGGAAATGTCACATTCATCGGTTTTCTGTTGTCTACGGGCTGGTGTGTTGTACCTGCCTCAAGTGTACTGCTTCCAAGTGCCGCAGCACCTGCCGTGACAGCAGCTTTTTTAAAGAAGTCTCTTCTTTCCATTAGTGTACCTTTCTATAATAGATAGTATTTAAATTCAATAACAATTTGAGTTTAACATCTGTATTATGATTATGATGAATTTGTACTTAGTCTAAACTGAAAAAGAGTATCAAAAAGAAGATATTGGTATATTAATAAATATCACGTATCTGAACATGATCTTTAGCCTAACTTCCCGGCTATATGGCCGCTTGCAAAGGACCATTGAAGATTGTAGCCGCCACAGGGGCCGTCCAGGTTCATCACTTCACCGCAAAAGTAGAGTCCCTGACACTTTTTACTCTGCATCGTATAGGGGTCGATCTCTTTGAGCGATACACCGCCTCTTGTGATCATAGCCATTTTAAAGCCGTCATGCCCGTTAATGGTCAACGGTGTCCAGACAAGCAGTTTAATAAGTCTGTCTCTCACCACACCCGGAAGTTTGTGCAGTCCCAAGGTAGGGTTGGCTTCAGCCGACCGACACAATTCCAGGCTTACAGATTCGGGCAATAAAGTCTTCACAAGTGCCAGAACATTCTGATGCGGGTCTTTCTCCAACACTTTTTTAAAGTGTGCACGTATCTGCTCTTCATTCATCCCTTTGGTAAGGTTCATCAAAACAGGTACTTCCTCATATTGACTCAAAAGTGGGGTGATCTCCCGGGAAAAATCCAGTACAACAGGCCCGCGGATACCGCTTTTGGTAAAAATGAGGTCTCCCTGTGCTTTGAGCTTTTTATATTTTTTCATATCGACCGTCATGGTCACTTTGGCAATGGTGTCAGCCGTACAGTTGGCCACCCATTTCTCTTTACACTTGAGTGGCATCATGGCCGGGAAAACCTCTGTGACTTTGTGTCCTAGAGACTCGGCCAAAGCATAGCCGTCACCCTCTGCACCCAGAACGGGGTAGCCTTTACCGCCGGTGGCAACCACCACATGGTCAGTCAGATACGTGTCTGTCATGGTCTCTACTGCAGATATCTGTGTGTTGTTACAACTGAGGGCTATGACTTTTTGAGAACAGCGAACTTCTACACCCAGACCTTCCATCTCTTGCTGCATTGCATCAATGATCGTAGAAGAACTGTGCGTCATAGGAAAGACACGAAAGCCGTCAGGGGCATGACTCTCAACCCCGATCTCTTTAAAAAAAGCCATGAGTGCTTTATGATCAAAGGCATCAAGTGCAGGCATCATGAACTTTCCGTCACGCCCAAAATGAGACATAAAGGTTTCATTGTCAAGCGTGTTGGTGAGGTTACATCGTCCGCCGCCTGTGGCTTTAAGCTTGGCACCGATCTTGGAGAGTTTTTCGAGAAGAAGGACTTTTTTGCCGTTTCGTGCTGCTGTAATGGCTGCCATCATGCCCGCTGCACCGGAACCGATAACAATAAGAGTATATGCTTGCATGATCAGGTTCCTTTTGAAAATAGGATATGGTATTCCAAGGGAAATGCTATTCCATCACTTCCTTAACAGAAAAGGCCAAAAGTATACTATTGGAGCATTTTATATTAAATTCAATAAAGTTTTGCTATTATGAATATATACTTTTGAACCCTCTGATTAACCTAGACATTCACAATGGGTTTTACAAATGTAAGATTGTGCAAGAGATTTATGAGTCCTAGCCATAGCTAAGACGAAGTAAATATCTTGTGCAAGATTGCGTTTGTAAACCCACCCAAAGGGCATCACTAGCTTTCCTCTATGCGTTGTTACTCTTTTTCACCTTAGCTACAGCTAGGGTTTCAAAAGAGTGCCTAGCCTAGACAAAAGCTAGAGATGTTGTGAATGCCTAGGTTAATCAGAGGGTTCAATTATAAAGGTGAACTATGAAAAAAATACTGATGACATTGATTGTATCTTCGACTCTTTCTCTCCATGCCTTTGGCTTTTCATGGCCGGGAGGCGGTATTATACCTGATCCCTTGACCTGTGGGGAAGGATACCTGAACATAACTTATACTGTTAGCAAATTTGAACTTGACCAGAGTCAAAAAGCACTTCAGATGTCTGAAAACCTGAAGATAGCTTCCGAAAATATTAACAGTCTTGAGGGCATCAACAAAGACTATCTTTTAGCCATGTTGGCATTGGCGGATGATATAGGCGAAATGGCCGACCGCATCGGAGTGATGGCAGACCGTATCGTTGAGACAGAAGTGCTCATCGGGGAAATGGGCGACAGGATCGTGGAAGTAGCGGGAATGATCATTGACAATAATGCCCAGACACAGCAGAACATTCTTGAAGCACAGGAAAACTTTAATGACCTAATCCTTGCACTGGGCCAATAGTGAAGGAACTGGTCTGGGGCATATGACCAGGTTTGAAAGAAATTACAAACAAACTATAGTCACTTTAAGTTCCAAGATATACAATGGAACAAACGATTTTCAGGCATAACCATGACCTTCTCTTCCCAAAGCATGATAGACATCATACCATTACTCAAAAAAGAGCTTGCAAAGCACGACAGAGTCTCTTTTTCCGTACTCAACCCCGATCTGGGTGAGGGATATGCCGGAAACCTTATGCTTATCGATGGCAAAAGCTATCTTTCTCGCAGTCTCAAATCCTGGATGGACCTGGCAGAACTTTTAAAATGTAAAATGCTTCTACCCAAAGAGAGCCAATACCCGCTGGTAGAGCTACACTTTAAAAAGCTGGAAGCAGCCTCTTCTTTTCACCTGGACACGCTTAGCAATAAAAAAGAAAAATACGGGGTGACTTCCAAATTTTTCACCATACACAAAATGGAAGAACCTGCCTTTATCTACTACTATCAGCAGGCTCTTAAAAATGTCACACTCGAAAAAAGAAGACGTATTTTAGACCTTGGAGTGAACCGTGGAGATGAGTTTGAGGTCATTAAAAAGAACTTAAATATTCATCAATATGACAAAATGGAACTCGTCGGCATTGACCACTCTGCCACAGCTATAGAGTACGCCCAGGGGCGTTTTCCTGAGGAGAACGTCAGCTTCCATGCTTTTGATATTAATAAATTGGATGATCTTGATCTGGGTACCTTTGACCTGCTCATCAGCATAGGGACACTGCAGAGTCCGGAGATCGACTTCAAACCTTTTTTCATGAAAGTGGTACAGGAATACCTTAACAAAAATGACGCTGCACTCATACTCGGTTTTCCCAACTCACGTTGGATCGGCGGGGAGATGGTCTACGGTGCCAAAGCACCGAACTATGCCATGTCTGAAATGTCTCTGCTCTTTAACGATGTGATCTTCTGCAAGAAGTATCTGCAACAGAAAAAGTACAGAGTGACCATTACGGGGAAACACTACCTCTTTTTGACCGCTACTAAAATTGTTAGCTAGTGTCATCACTACGATAGGATTCATATCACGCACCTTTGTTGTATTTGGTGCGTGATTACGCACCCTACGGGGGAATGATGGAACATATACATTCTCTTGAATTGTAAAAATGTTATACTCCCCTTTTAGAGGATTCATTTAAAGGAAAGCGTATGCAAAATTATCGAGACTTGAAAGAGCACTATAAGTTCAGCGAAGAAGAGGCAGCCATTCTCAAAAACCTGCAACCACGTATGGAAGCACTGGCAGATGAATTTATAGACGGGTTTTACGACTACATCTGGGGGTTTGGTAAGACGGCACAGTTTCTGAAGAACAAAGAGATCATCGCTTTTCACCGTAAAAAGATCAAAGAGTGGTTCATCAATCTTTTCTGTGGTAAATATGACATGCAGTACTTTACCTACCTGTATAAGATCGGTGAAGTGCATGTACGCATCGGTCTGCCGACACACTATGTCAACTCCGCCTTTACCTTTGTCCGTACCTTTGTGATTGCAAGCATCGAAGAGAACTTCGACAACAAAGTACACCATGTATCCGAAATTCAAGCCGTAGAGAAGATCATCGATATGAACCTCGATGTGCTTACTTCTTCTTACAGAGAAGAGGAGTTAAGCCATTTTCTGTCACTCTCAAAAGTAGAGAAGGGTATTCTTACGGGCTTAAAAAAGTTTAACTCTTACATCAATTATTTCCTTGCGGGTGCTTTGGCAGTGGTCGCCTTTTTTGCCATTGGACTTTTTGTTTATGACATTTACCTCCTTTTCTTCTCTGACATCGGTATAGAAAAGGGTATCTTGACCGTGCTGGGCTCACTCCTTGTCCTCTGGGCAGCCATTGAACTGATACACGAAGAGATCAACCATCTGCAGGGAAAAGGCTTTGCCATCGGTGCCTTTATCATGCTGGCGATGGCTGCACTTATACGGAAAATACTCATTTACTCTCTCTCCTCGGAAAAGGGTGAAGAACTACTCGTCATTGCCGCCGTGATTGTCGGTCTGGCCGTCTCTTACTGGCTCGTCGGTGCCAAAAAAAGAACCACACTCGCCTAAATTACACACCCATTCCCCACACACTTCTCTATAATGGCCATAAGCCAATAAAGAGAAGTCGTCCATCAAAGGCTTCCATTAAAAGCTTATTGGAAAGGACATCAAATGTATCAAAGTCTATTAAAAAAACTACGTTATTTTGGAATGCTTCTCTTTCTTACTTCTTTATTACAAGCCAATCCTTACGTTCAAATGCAGAAAGTCGATAGAAAGATCTATGTGGCGACTACACAGCAGAAAATGCTGACAAAAACCCTGCAAAAAGAGAAACGCAAATCATTTAACGGATCACGTATTCGTGCCTATGAAAAGATGATCTCTAAGATCCATGGTGAAGAGTTACAGTACAGAGCCCAAAAGAGGGTGATTCAAAAACAGATATGGAGAAAGGAAGCCAAAGAGCGTGTCAGAGAGAAAAATCTCGCCTCTATTCCCGGTGACATCCATATTTATGTCAACAAGTCCACACAGACGATGAAAGTCTATAAGGGCAATGTACTCATCTATACCTGGCTATGTTCTACGGGCAAAAAAGGGTACCGAACGCCTTCCGGGAACTATAAGCCTTACCATGCGACGCCTATGCACTACTCAAGAAAGTGGAACAATTCCCCGATGCCGTATTCGGTCTTTTACTATAAAGGCTTTGCCATTCACGGTACCAATTATGTAAGAAATCTTGGTAGACAGGCTTCTCACGGCTGTATTCGTCTCAATACGAGACACGCCAAGAAGATCTACCATCTGGCCAGAAAATATGGGTACAAAAGAGTGCATATTCAAGTGGTTTAAAAGATACCTTAAGTTTAATGACTTATAATCAACAAAAAATTGAGGATCAACCATGAAATTACACACACTTTTACTCTCAACACTTTTATGTACATCGTTTGCCACAGCAGACAATACAGCCGTTAAACAAGAAGGTGTCAAGTACATCAAAATGTTAGGCGGTGCACTCAAAACCGAGCTTAAAGCACAAATGAAAGCCGATAAATCCGGCATGGGAGCTTTGGGCTTCTGTACGGCTAAAGCCAATGAAATTACTGTAGATGTCAATAAAAAGCTGCCAGACTATGCGAAAGTACGCAGAACGGCACTCAAAGTAAGAAATGAAAGTGTCAATAAACCTGATGCTTTAGATGAAAAAGTCATGAAAGAGTATGTTGCTGCCATTGAAGCTAAAACATTTACACCCAAAGACATTAAAGTTGTAGAAGCAGGAGACAGCACAAGAGTCTATAAACCACTTGTGGCCAAAGCCGTCTGTTTGAAGTGTCATGGAAGCGATCTGTCAGAAGAGATATCAAAATCACTGGCGACAAACTATCCGCATGACCAAGCAGTAGGCTTTAAAGAGGGTGACCTCAGAGGTGTCATCGTCTCCGAGATCAAGAAGCACTAAAGAAGAAAAGTAGGGAGATAAGGAGTTATCTCTTTCCTTTTCCGCCTCCGCCGCCACGACTTCCGCCTTTATTTCCGCCGCCGCCTCTCATAGCATTACCGCCTTTGTTACCGCTTCCGCCTCTCATTGCGTTACCGCCACCTTGCCCCTGACCGGACATATTTCCTTTTCCCTGGCCATTACCGGACTTCATACCCTGACCTTGTCCCTGGCCATTGCCTGACATATTACCGTTTCCCTGTCCCATACCGGACATTCCGCCCTGACCGTTTCCCTGGGAACCGTTACTTCCTTTATATTGATTCTGTTTTTGATATTTATGCTGTTTTTTATACTGATGCTTGTACTGATGCTTCCCTCCGCCGTTACCGTTTGCGGCATAGAGTGCAGATGATGACAGAAGAGCCAGGGTTCCCAGAGTTAATACTAACTTTTTCATAATTGATCCTTTTTATTTTAACTATGAGGCAATGATAACACATTAGTGTGAAACAAGTATGAATAACAACTCTCTTATATTCTGGAGAGCTGTTTATCATGTTGTTTTGAAAGAAGAAGCAGTGCCATTATTCCGCCTATGAGTGCGAACATCATGTCCGACTGTGTATCCCAGACATAGCCCTGTGTTCCCAGAAATGCTTCCGCATTATCTCCCGTTGCCAGTGCCACCCACCATTCAATGAGTTCATAAAATGCTGAGAAGG
>JALSUP010000132.1 GCA_027071315.1 Sulfurovum sp. | reverse complement strand
TCAGGTTTTGGTGTGGTTGCTGTACTTTTTGGAAGTTGTGGGTAAGTGATCTCCGGTTTTCTACCTTCAAGAGCACCCAGGAAAGTCACAATGCTTTTCACTTCTGCATCTGAAAGGTCAAGACCTAACTGTATACGTCCCATCTCTTTAACTGCATCAGCCAGATTCCAGATGGCACCGTTATGGAAGTAGGGTGCAGTCTCTGTGATGTTTCTAAGTGTTGGTGCTTTCACCATACCGTTCTTGTCACCTTTGAAGTCACCGACATCCGCATATTTGTATTTGGCTGTAATACCAAACGGCTGCATTTTTCCACCCAGTGCGATACCGGTATGACAGGTAGTACACCCTTTGTCAATAAATGTATTTAAGCCGGCTTTTTCAGCATCAGTCAATGCATCATTCTTTCCATTAAGGAAGTCATCAAATCGTGACGGTGTGACCAGTGTTCTTTCAAAAATACCAATGGTCGCTGTAATGGTCTTGAAGTCAACCTTCACATCTTTACCATACGCCTTTTTAAATGCCTCTACATAGCCTGGCATAGAATTGACTCTCGCTTCTACCAAAGACGGTGGTGCTGCCATTTCCGGTGCTGCCTGCATTGGTCCTTGAGCCTGGTCTTCAAGGTTCGGACTTCTTCCGTCCCAGAACTGTGCGGCAAAGAATACTGCATTGTAAACGGTTGGAGAGTTCAGGTGGTGAGGGTTAGCCGTCCAGTTATGACCTGTTGCCGCTTCTACACCGTCTACACCACCCAACCCAAGGTTGTGACAAGTGTTACATGAAATGATCCCACTTTTGGAAAGTCTTGGTTCAAAGTATAATGTTTTTCCCAATGCTACTTTTTCCGGACTGATCGTCTTATTGGGATCGATCAATTTTGACAATGCTACTTTGTCTGTCGGGATGGCTTTCAATCCTGCTTTGACTGCTTTTTCTGAAAGATCTGCATTTGCAAAAAGCAAACCAGTTGCTAAAAGTGATAATCCTGCGAGTTTAACTAATTTCATTGTGACTCCTGTTATGTATTTATGTGTAGAATTGTAAGATAAAAAGTATTAAAGGATAATTAATATCCTTTAGAATAGATTTTTTCTTCTAAACTCTATTATATAGAAAAAGGATGAACGGAATGTGAATTGCAATGAAGCGTGATTTGAATGATCATCTTCTTGCTCGAAAAAAAGTATGGTAGTATATAGGGCACCTCTAATAATAGGTAATACCCACAATGGGTTTTGCAAATGTAAGATTGTGCAAGAGACTTTCAAGTCCTAGCCATAGCTAAGACGAAGTAAGTATCTTGTGCAAGATTGCGTTTGCAAAGCCCACACTATGGGCATCACTAGCTTTCCCCTATGCGTTGTTACTCTTTTTCACCTTAGCTACGGCTAGGGTTTCAAAAGAGTGCCTAGCCTAGAGAAAAGCTAGAGATGTTGTGGGTATTACCTATTATTAGAGGAGCCCTAAAAACAGCAGTATATGCTATGGAGGTCATCAGAATGGCAAAAACAAATTACTCATATGAAAAACGGGGTCGAGAACTCGAAAAACAGAAAAAACAGGAAGAGAAGCGTCAGAAAAAACGTCAGAAAAAGAATCTTGATCAGAAAGAAGAAGACTCTGAAGCTGAATCATCTTCTGGCACATTGCCAGAGAAGTAGATGATCCAGAAGCAGATAATGCTAAAGAGAGCCTGGTATTAGCCTCTGCTGCCGCGTCCGCCGTTACGGCTGTCACGACCGCCGCCGCTTCTGCCACCACGGTCACCGCCGCCGGAACGTCCGTTACGACCATGACTGTTACGGTCTCCACCGCCTCCAGATCTACGTCTGTTTCCACCGCCGCCACCGGAGCGACCACGGTTACGACCACCGCCTCCGCCGCCTCTGTTCTGCATAGCACGTTCTATAAGAAGTTCGATCTCTTCAAGACCAAGACCAATGTTGTCTTTACCTTTGACAGACATTTCAGACTGTACTAAAGAAGCAAGAAGATGCGCAATAGTGACAATGTCCAGATCATGCTGTAGTGTTTTCACAA
>JALSUP010000131.1 GCA_027071315.1 Sulfurovum sp. | reverse complement strand
TTTACACCACGTTCTCTTAGCTCTTGTTGTGCTGATATTTTTAGTTTTCTTGCGTCTCGTTTTTCCATACGCTTATTATAGCATTTCTTAGCATAATATTTGACTGTTTAATTAGTGGTTTAATAGAACGATATCAAAATAATCCAGTATCAGAAGTTTCAATCTTGAGTATTTTTTGAGCAGATTAGTGTAGATAGTCACCCCTGAAAAACAAAACACCTCCCTAAAATAGGCACTTTGGAAGCGATTTAAAGGTATAATATCAACCAATAAACATAACAAACCAGACTACTTCCTGGTCGAAATAGGTGTTAAAATTGCTTCTACGTTCTCCTGAAAACAGGCAACCCAATCTTTTCCATAACCAATTGCGAGATATGCTTGATTCAAATGATCCTCTTGTCGCTCTGGCAGATACCATAAACTGGGGACAGTTTGATGATTCCTTCAAAAAATACTACAGTAATTACGGTAGACCAACTAAACCAATTAGGCTAATGATCGGACTGCTGATTCTTAAACAGCTTGAAAATCTTAGTGACGAGAATGCTGTATTGCAATGGAAACGTAATCCCTATTACCAATACTTCTGCGGTATGACAGAGTATCAACCGGCGTTGCCTTGTGATCCCACTGACTTAGTCTACTTCAGGAAACGTATTGGAACCGAGGGAGTAGAAAAGATCTTTGCAATGAGTGTAGCACTTCACGGTAAAGATGCCCAGGAGAAGCAAGTTATCATTGATACCACAGTACAAGAAAAGAATGTCACTTATCCCACAGATGGCAAACTGGCTATCAAGATGATCCATCACGTGCACCGTATTGCCAAAGAAGAGAAGATACAATTAAGACGTACCTACGTTAAGGAGATCAAAGGTCACCGTATCTCACTTCGATTCTTCAGACATCCTAAAAAGATAAAGAAAGCTAGAGCTGCGATGAAAAGACTGAAAACAATTACCCGTGTTCTGATCAGAGATATTTCGAGAAAGCTGGATGAGAAACAAGTTGAAAAATATCAAGAGACCTTCGATCTCTTCCTCAAAGTATCTGATCAGAAACAAAAAGATTCCAATAAGATCTATTCACTCCATGAACAACACATTTATGTCATTGCCAAAGGCAAAGACCACAAGAAATATGAGTATGGTACTAAGGCTTCTCTTGTGACCACAATGAAAAGCAATGTGATTATTGGTGTCTCAGCCCATGAGAAGAATGAACATGACTCCAAGACACTCAAAGCTGCATTAGCCCATGCAAACAAACACAGAACCAAACCTATTGTTGAAGCCATCTGCGACAGAGGATACCGTGGCAAAAAAGAAGTAGAGGGAACAGTCATCTGTATTCCGGACACTCCAAAGAAAAGAGATACAAAATATCAAAAAGAACAAAAGAGAAAGAAGTTCAGAAGACGAGATGCTATTGAACCCATTATTGGTCATGTAAAATCAGACCATAGAATGCAAAGGAACTATCTGAAAGGATTTGTAGGAGATGAGATAAACCTTCTAATGGCTGCCTCTGCCTTTAATCTCAAGAAGTGGATGAATAACTTCTTGATGATACTTTTTTTATGCAGAATTATATTTCTTTGTGTTGTTTTATACAAAATAGACACCAAAGAAAGACGGAAATATGCTGATCTTTATCTGATGTTTTACAGGTTGTGGTAGAATTGATGGTATAGAATTATTGGTCTGTCTTGGGAATCGGTTTTTCAGGGTTGACTATTTAGACAGACAATTCCCTTATTGACTTACTCTCTGAAAATTTACCCTCCATAACTATACTTTTCACGATATCCTGATTTTGTGTCGGAGCTTGGCATTTTTGTCCTGATTTGACTCACTAAAATTCTTTACGCTTTATATCTTTAACAGGGAAATCTCCATTTTGGTACACTTTTGGCACATCTTTATGTTATAATAACTTAACTTTCGCACCTAAAATCTAAGTAAATTCTATCCAAAACCCCCTTAATCGCTATCGCTGAGAGATGCTGCATTGTATCACTTGACATCAATTTTCATAAGCAATATTTTCTACACAC
>JALSUP010000130.1 GCA_027071315.1 Sulfurovum sp. | reverse complement strand
TACAACTTGTTGATTATGTCATGAAAATTACATTTTACATCGGAGGAGTACCAAATCTCCCCTGCTCTTTGGTTTCTGTCGGTTCAATGAAATAGACATCTGCATCACACCAAGTGTTAATATGGTAAGTATTGTTTTGAGTTTCATTTTTTCCCTACTATTCTTTTAAATCTCAAACCTTGAGCATACATAATATCATCTTTCAAATATACAGTCTCCTGCATACTCCTACCTAAACCTTCTATAAGTGCCTCCTTGTCACTGATTGGTTTTAGAATTGTTGTTCCTATTTTTCCAGATTTAAACTTCATTTTTACAAGTGGATAGCCTTTCTCTATAACAAATTCTACATCCTCAATCTGAGCATCTTTCATTTCATAATTATTTAAGACTTTATAATGTCCTGTATACGACTTCCAAGCCTCATAAATCGTTGTAGGTTTTTCTACCTTTACACCAGCTATAAATTGACTTCCATCCATAGAGGCGATAATTACATGATGTTCCTCTATCTCATCTGTATAGAGCGATACCTTGTCTAGCATATCATTGCTTATAGAGAAAACTCCTAGAAGTTTGTATTTTGCTTTGTAGATATTCTCTTCTGTTTTGTTGAGCGTAAAAGAGCCATTATCACTTTTTGCCTCATAGCTTCTCTTCCCCGATTTTACTATTTCTACTTTTCCAAGTACTGTAGCATACGTGCCTTCAAAGTCAGAATCATGTTTAACGACCAAATTCTGCTTAGGTACTTTTTTACCCGTCTTCGCTTCCCATGCCTTTTTGAGTAATTCTCTTGCTACATCTGTAGCGTCTATACCTTCCGTATTTGCCATCACTACCACACCGAGTTTACTATGCGGACTTACAATAAAGTAGGCATTTTGAGCAATAGTGTTTCCTCCATGAGCATAAGTAACATCTTTTATACCCAATATCTTTTTGTCTATAAAATAGCCTAATCCTATCTCAGTATCTAAGTCTAGTTCTATGTTTTTATTTTGTACGGTAAACATCTCTTTGAGCGTGGATACTTTTAAAACTCTATGATGATTATAAACTCCGTTAGCATTGATCATCATAGCGAGATGAGACAACTCTTCTACAGAAACATGCAATGCTCCAGCAGGTATTAGCCCATTAGCATACTCTTCTACTTCTTTACCCTCTTTATAACTTTTTGAAGCCCATCTTCCCTCTAATTTTATCTCTAAATCTGCATGCTTCATATCTAGTGGAGAGAGTAAAGCATTTTCTATATATTGACTATATTTCATACCACTCACATTTTCTACAGCATGACCCAAAAGTGTAATAGCAAGGTTTGAGTAACTGAGTATAGTATTGGGAGCATAGGCTACATATTCATCTTTTATAGCGTTAACATACTCTGTATAAGGAAGTGGATTGATACCAAACTCTGTATTACCCCAATCCCCAGGTAGCCCAGAGTGATGCGTCATAATATTACGAGGGGTAATAGTATCGGTAGAACCAAAACGACTCTTGATGCTAAACGATGGAAGATACTTTCTAAAAGGTTTATCGATATTTATCTTTCCCTCTTCGGCTAACTTCATAGTACCCATATCTGTAAAGAGTTTGGTAATAGATCCTGCACAATACTTAGTCTGTGGTGTAGCCTTGATGCTTTTTGCTTTGTCTTCATACCCAAAGCCTTCTTGCCATACTATCTTCTGATCATCAACCAATGCAACAGAAAGCCCCATAATCTCATTTTCATCCATCTTATTTTTAATATACCACTGCATATAGCTTTTTACGTAGGCATATTTGTCTGTATCTGAAATAAAAGCTTTAGGTTCAGGTGCTGTAGTACACCCAACTAAAAAAGCCAGTGGAGCAATAATTGGCATTCGTTTTATTGTTTTACATTTGAGTTTCATCTTTTCCCTTATTTCTTGTTTTTTCATAAAGCCATTTATTGAGTTTTTTCTTGAACATTACGCTTCCTTTTGTCTATAAAGTACAATTTTTGTGGCATATAGATTTATTTTAATGTTAAAGTGATGTGCTACTCTATCACAAACTTGACATTACCTATCATAATCTCTTTATTATCATAGGTTTTTCTCGATTTTAATCGTATGTTGCTTTTCTCAATAAAAGTACTTCTCATTCGCATATTATGCCAATTCAAATATATCATGTACACTACACTCCAGGATTTTAGCAACTTTAAGCGCTAAAACAGTAGAAGGAACATAGACACCATTTTCTATGGCATTGATACTCTTACGTGAAACATGTACTTTTTTTGCTAATGCTTCCTGTGTTAAGCCAAGCTTTTTCCTGTACTCTTTTAAATGGTTTTTTAACTCAGGATGATCACTGCTCATAACTCACTTCCTTCATAATAATAAAAGAAAAATAGAGTAACCATAGCCCCATACCTAAACGAATTGCACCATAAATATAGTTTACCGACACAACATTGTCCTTTTCAAATAAAAAGATAACTATCCAAATCAATACAACAATGATAGCTAATCCTATTTCAAGTGTTTTAAACAATTGCGTTGAATAGTATTCATCGAATAGACTGTTGTGCCCTTTATATTTATACTGAAAATAGAGCCATGCATAGACAACAAACAAAGTTCCTCCTGCTATAAAGTCTTTCATTTGAAAGCTCTCTGAATTGTAGGTGATTTGAAACCCACCCAATAATACCAATACGACACCTGTAACGAAAACAAACCAATCTCTAATTTTGATTTCCATATATCTTCTCCTAAATAGAATTTCAAAGGTAAATGTAACCTTTGCGTAACATTTTAGCAGAACAAAAAAGAGAAGTCAAGGTTACATTTTAATATTATCCTACAGAGTTTGAGTCAGATTAAAAATAGTTGACTGATTTGCCTCTCTACAATCCAAGCTCATTCATGCATGAGACACAATACTGCGATTCAGGCAGCAGTTTGAGTCTCTCCAAAGGTATCTCTTCTTCGCATTCCTGACAAATGCCGTACTCCGGGGTATCGATCTTCATGTAGGCATGTTTAAGTCTGTTCAGTCGTTTACCTGCTTCGTCATAGCGTTGAAAATGAATGCTTTGTTCCTGTTTGAAACTGATATGGGCGACTTTGTCTGATGTGCCTTCCCCTTTATTGGGATAAATGGCAGAGCGGATCTCTTCTATCTCCCTACTGAGGGTTCCTATCTGTTTTTCGATAATCTGTTTAAATTCTTTTTTTTCCAGTGCTGTCACAACTATTCCTATGTGTTTATTCTGATGATCGCTTCGATCTGTCTGCGGTGGACGGTCTGGTGGACCATACCGAGGATGGACCACGCTTTTGGGTTGAACTCCCCGAACCAGGGATGTGCCGAGGTATTGTCGATATAGATATCTTCTACTTCTCTTTCAAGTATCTCTCTATAGGTGGAGAGGAAGGCTTCAAACTGCTCGACAATATCATCTTCTATCTCAGTATAGGGCTTCACATCTTCTATGGCGACATGACCATCGAGCTTTTCTCCTCTGGAGAGTACGGGTATGCGGTTCTGCAAAGCGTTTCCAACGATGAGAAGATGTTTGATGACCATGGCGATGGAGTAATAGCGTGAGTTGTCTTCCAGACCGAAGAGTTTGTGTACCAAAATACGTTTGAAAAGCTGTTCATGGTCAAGGGAGGAAGCGAGGGTGAGGATCTTCTCTCCCTCTTTGTCGTAGATATCCCAGGCTTTTTTCCAGGAGATGGTTTTGTTGAGAGGCGGAAACATCAGGTGTTTTGCCAGCAGGCGTTTAGAGGTGGAAATGCCTCCGCCGGCTTTGTCAAGTGTCTCTATGATCTCCTGTGAATCTTTTTCCTGCATGGGTACCCTTTTTGATATTATAGTTTATATTATAGGGTGTTTATGCATAGAAGTATCCATAATAATATGGTTTGAAGATACGACTTTAGTTGTATGTCAGTGACTGAAGTCACTGCTCCAAAGTTGTGTGCTTTAAGTTGTTAAAGCACCTCTTCTATCTCTTCTGCCAACTCATCCACTCGGCTTTTCTGGCGGCTTTTGGCGTGTACATTCGTAACCCACAGGGCTGCCACAAAGCTCAACACAATGAAGACCCACGGATTGAGGATATCGTAGGCATAGTAGTCTACCATCGCTCCGAGTGCGAGAAAGAGAATGAAATAGAGCGTAAAAGCGACTACTTTATGTTTCAGTTTCATGGCAGCTTACTTCTCTTCGTCGATTTTGTCAACGAGTGCACCGCCGGAGAGGAGTGCAATACCGTCAAAGAGCAGGCTTATACCTACCAGAAGACCGATGAGGTAGAGAGATGAGGTCGGCCAGTTGATGAGGAACAGCACACCCAGTACCAGAGAGGTGATGGCATTGAAAAGCCAGAAGAGCCATATCTTCTGGGGTCTTAGTGAAAATGCCAGTCCAAAACCGGCAAAGGCATCGGTAAAGAAGTAGACTGCAAAGAGCAGCCCCAGAGCAGCAGCACCGCTGAGAGGGTAGAGCAGGAGCAGAACGGCTACGATGATCAGCATAAAACTTTTCAGCCATCCGGCCCAGTCTTCTCTATTACTCTTCCAGGTCAGCCAGCCTGAGAATATACCTGCCAGCAACATCAGGTAAGCAATGAACACCAGGGAACTGTAAGTCATAATGACGGGGTAGAGAATACCGATCAGTCCCATGATGATGAACATAATACCGCTTACGGTCGCATACTTTTTAAAATTGTCCACCAGGTTCTTGTTGATATTCATTTCTGCATTCAGATTGTTGTTCCAGTTCCACATAGTTGATCCTTTTATTTATTTAATGGTTTTTGCTTCATCCGCTTTGGAATCTTCATTGAACTTTGCTTTGACTTTGAGGGCTTTTTGTGCCTCCTCATTTTCATACGCATTGACTTTCTTCTCCGCCGTCTCTTCCGGTGTGCTCATCTTCGCTTTTGAGATATGGATATGCTTGAGCGAAGTGAGGAACTCGTTTTTGAGTGTCTCATAGAGTTTCTCTACTTTGTTCTCACCTTTGATCTCTTTCTGGATCTTCTCTATATCGTCATTGAGTGCTTTGTAGTCCTCTGCATGTTTGGAGGTGTAGCCAAGCAGTTCCGCTCTCTTGAGCTCTTCTTTTGCTGCATCAAGCAGTTTGGTGGCATCCTCTTTTTTTGTCTTGTCGAGTTTGGATGCCTCTGCTATGAGATCCTGTGCAGCCAAAATTGGTGTAGGGATGACTACTCTGAATGTGACAAGGCTTGTCATGGCTGCATTGAGTGCTGCAGCTGCCCCTTTGATGTCATCCTTTTTCAGTGCTTCCAGTGCTTTTTTGGTAGAAACAGGATAGAGATTCATTGGGATGGAAACTGTCGTGATATCGAGCTCATCTTTAAGTGGAAGTAAAATATCGGAAGCATCCTGTGTCTCATGTGCTTTGAGCAGTTGTACCGCCAGTTTGAGTCTGTCTTCAATGACTTTTGATGACCCCATAAAAGCATAGGCTTGCAGTCTTTCATCTATTGGAATAAGTTTTAAAGACGGGTCTGCCTTTAGTGCAACATCAAAGCTTTTGTTCGCTTCTTCCAGAAGTTTAATGGCATCTTCTTTTTTGTTCTGTTGTAAAGCCGTCATTGCCTTATAAGTGTTCTGTAAACCCATGACGATCTCTTTAGGTGCCTGCTTGTGGTTCTTTATTTGTGCCTGTGCCTCTTTTTGTACCAGTTCTTTTTTGTCTGTCTGTGCGTTGAGTACGGTCGTACCGAGAAGCAGTAGTGAAGTCAGTGTTGAGAGTAAAAGTTTTCTTTTCATTTGTAATCCTTATGTTTTTATTTGTTGTTCAAATATATTATAAGGCAAAAAGTATAACCGTCATTTAATAAAAGAGGATAGGAAAGAAGTTGATATTAAATACTATGTCCCTATTTTATGGGACATAGTATAGAAAATCAATAATGAGTCTTATTGCCGAAAGTATTACTTGGAATAAAAAGAAGACATAGCAAAACAATAAAGTCAAATAGTTGTACCACCATACTGCTTGTTGTGCTGCTTGCGGCAACAGCTGTTGCAGAAGTATTTGCATCGTGTACGGCTACGGCAGCCATGGTGACTTCATGCGGTGGGAAGAGTATATTCAATACCATTGAAAGAACAATGATCCCTAAAATGCTCCAGAGTACAGGCAGTCCCATGTCTCGTAAGCGTTTACCAAGTATGTTTACCTGACCGATCATCGCTGCGAACATCAGTACAACAATAAATATGATGGCCAGTATGCCAAATTTATCCATGAACATCGCCTGTGTATCAGCAATGTTTCCGCCCATTATGCTCCCTGTAGCACCGACAGCAATAATAGCTCCAAAAATAATGGCAAAAATGATCACCATTAACAGTATGTGATAACCCAAATAGGGCAAGCGCTGAAGTTTTCCGCTTCCCCACTCTCCAAAATATATTTTTAACATGATGTATCCTTTTGTTTGAAATTTGAAATAATTATATCACAAGAAGTTAAGCAAAGTGGTTTACATATTTTTCTTCGTCTTGGAAGTTGCTTTTGCTTCAAGTGGATCATCGGGCCAGTAGTGTCTTTTGTATTTCCCTCGTAATTCTTTTTTGACTTCAGCATACGTGTTTTCCCAAAAGCTTTCCAGATCCTGTGTGACCTGCATGGGACGAGAAGCAGGGGAGAGGAGGTGGATCATGAGTTTGACTTTTCCTCCCAGTACGGCAGGGGTACTTTGGGTGCCGAACATCTCTTGTAAACGTACTGCCAATATGGGTTGTTTTGGATCAGAGTAATCTATGGTTATTTGTGAACCACTTGCAACTTTGAGTTTGGACGGGGAAAGGGTGTTGAGTTGTTGCAGCTCTTCATAGTTGAGAAGTCCAAGTAAGATGGTATGTAAGTTCAGATTCTTCACTCCCCGTATGGAGTTTATTCCGTCCAGATACGGTGCCAGCCATTCATCCATATTTCCCAAGAGGTAGGCATCGAAATCCCCCTGTAGGGTTGGCTTCAGCCGACCAAAAAGAGCAACACCATGAACAAGTAAAAAGTTAATCCTGTTCTTAAGTGCTAAAGCTTCTTTACTCCAGTTTAAAACCTCTAAACCCAACGCTTCAAGTTCTTCCAAAAGAAGGTCTGTCACGTCCGGGTTGTCTTTTGCTTTGACTGGTTTTTCAGAGAGTACAATG
>JALSUP010000129.1 GCA_027071315.1 Sulfurovum sp. | reverse complement strand
TGATGTAAAGGCGCACCACGGTGTCCAGATGATCATCGAATGTGCTACCGACAACAACACAAGAACCGTTGCCAATGTCAAAGCCATTTTGGTAAGAAACGGTGGAGAGATGCTGACTTCAGGTTCTTTGAACTTCATGTTCACAAGAAAGTGTGTCTTTGTCTTCGACAAAAAAGAAGATATGGACCTGGAAGAGATAGAACTTGAACTCATTGACTTCGGACTCGAAGAGATAGAAGAAGATGTTGAGCCGCATGAAGACGGTGACGACATTGACATTGTCAGAATCTACGGTGACTTCACTTCATTCGGTGAACTGACAAAAGCCCTTGAAGATATGAACATCGAAGTGAAAAAAGCAACGTTGGAATACATTGCCAATACTCCGGTAGAATTGGATGATAAACAGATGGAAGAACTGGACACACTCATTGACAAACTCGAAGAAGATGAAGATGTGCAGACGGTGTTTACCAACATCAATTAACCAAACAGCAAGCTCTACGCTTACTGTTTAAGGGTCAGTACAGCTTCTATGTATGACTCTTTCTTTTCCCATGAACAGGAGATATTGCGGTATGCCGCGATCTTCTCAAGATTCAGTGCTTCCTGCTCCCGCTCTACAATCACTTTCAGGCTGTCTCCCTTGTAACCGTTCAATACGGACTTCACCTGGTGCATCATATCGGGAACAGGCATGCCACGACGCGGATCGATCGGCATGCCACGGGTATCGAGTACACCATCTTTGAGATTTTTGGGGACCTGGTACTCGTCCATCAAACGTTTGGAAGAGGCTTTCCACTGCTCTTTGCTCAAATCAGCAGGCCCAAAGAGTGCACAGTGGCAGGTACCGTACTCTTTGATTTCATCTTCAATATATTCACAGGGACACATCATTTTTTTATCCAGTGTTTTATCACCCGATGGTTCAAAACACGGGCAATAACGTTTCCCGAATGTCGATTCCATCTCACAGAGATTACTTTTTAAATTTGTGGTCATCATCCAACTCGGGTTGAGCGCATAGTTTTTCTGTTCACAATATTTTTCCAGCCAGGACTGTTGCTTCACCGCTGCCTTTTTATATTTAAAATAGTCTCTAAAAAAGCCAATCATCATATTGATCATTTGTATTCCTTCATTGATAGTTCTGTATAAAATTCTGTTTATGAAAATGCATTATACCCTGCCATAGTTAAGACTGTAGCAGGTTTCGTTAAAACATCTGGATATGAACTTTGGAAACAACTAAACAGTTATCCATCTATTAATTATTGATTTTCTATGCATACATATTAAGGGGTTATAATATTCTTAAGAAAGAGAGATCTTTCACAACGATGTTGAGAGTTTGTTTTACTCCTTGTCCAAAATTTGTAGACTTCCTTGTTTGCTCTTAGCAATCGTACCTACTTAGAAGCGACTTTTTTCATATTTCCTTGTTAGTTTATGATCTCCTTGTTTATCGCTTCTATTTTTTCTCATCATACAATCCCCAATTTTATCGCTAAAGCCATTCATTTTTGTGTATACTTACACAAATAACCACAAAGGCTTGGAATGAATACTTCAAAAAATAGAACCCTGATCCAGTCCGTTGGATTGAAGAAAAATTACTTTATATTTATCCCATTAATCTCATCTTCCAAATCTTTTAATATTGCCATAATTTCATCAAAGTCAATATATTTGTCAAAGATCATGTTTCTCATAGAGACATAATCTGCTTTCAATTCTTTATATCTAAACTCTGGTGGGAGTAGTTTCAATGATCCAACTTTTGCATCTTCATACTTTGCCCAGGCACTACTGTAAAATCTTTGTTTAAATGCGACTACACCTTCTAACAGCTCTAAACTTGATAAAGCTTCATCCTTCACACTTGATGTAGCCATCATTGCCAGATCATAGTAATGCCTGGAATGTCGTAATGGTATTTTCTTACCTGCAGCCCTATTAGCTTCCTGATGCAAGATGGTTGCTTTTTCCCAAAAGGTTCTTTCTGCAACTATCGTTGCGACGTTACAAGTAGCATTTTCAAAGTATTGGGGAAATTTCTGTGATACAAATGAACTTATTTCATAAG
>JALSUP010000128.1:3842-7300 GCA_027071315.1 Sulfurovum sp. | reverse complement strand
TTTTCTCTTTCTCCCTAAAAATCTTTGAGACATCATCAAACATAATACTAATAAGCTGTGCTTCAAGTTCACTGACTCTTCCATCAGACTTAGCCACTTTTGCCACCAGTGCAATAAAGTGCCCTAACTCACTTTCTCTAAATAACATTTTAGAACCCGATAACTTATTTAATTTCTTTATCGCATACACTTTATAGACTTTAAATGCAACATATAAAGAAGCTATGACTGAAAGTGTTACCCATATATTGGCAATAAAGAGGTAATAAAACAGTACTAAAGTGATGGCTAAACCTATCCATTTTTTAAATTTGATCATTGATATCCATTTCTAAATAAATTTTAGCAATTTTAGCTAAACATACCAAAATTTATTCTACTAAAGTAACATTCTACTTAAACAAATATTACGCTAAAATACTCCCAAACAAAAAACAAAGAAGATCATGCAACTCAAATCCATATTCACTAACAGTTTCGGTATATTAATTTCACGTTTCACCGGTTTGGGACGGGATGTCCTGATGGCTTCAGCTCTGGGGGCATCTGTCTGGTCGGACATGTTCTTTGTCGCCTTCAAACTGCCTAACCTTTTCAGACGTATTTTTGCAGAAGGGGCATTTACGCAGGCCTTCATGCCTTCGTTCATTGCTTCCAAACATAAAGGTGTCTTTGCCACCGCCATCTTTTTACGTTTTTTACTTTTTCTTATGGCCTTTTCTCTGGTCATTACCTTTTTTCCGGAACCCATTACCAAACTGCTTGCCTGGGGTTGGCCATCTGAGCAGATAGCACAGACTGCACCGCTCATCGCCATTAACTTTTGGTACCTGGATCTCATTTTCATTGTCACTTTCTTAGCCACACTCCTGCAATACAAAGAGCACTTTGCCACCACAGCCATGTCCACCGCCCTGCTCAACATCTCCATGATCACAGCACTCTGGCTCTATATGAAAGAAGACCCGCAAACGGTTGCCTATGCCTTGAGTTTTGCTGTTCTCATTGGTGGGGGCTTACAAATACTCGCTCACGTCATTACCCTGCACAACTTCAAGCTTGACAGACTGCTCGTTGGTGGATGGAAATACAGAAAAGAGAAAGACGTTGAAGAGGAGAAAAAACATTTTAACTCACTTTTTTTACCGGGTATTTTAGGAAATTCAACCCCTCAGATCTCTGCATTCATTGACACTATTCTTGCGACTTTCCTCATGACGGGTTCCGTCTCTTTTCTTTTTTACGCCAACCGTGTCTTTCAGCTGCCGCTCGCCATCATTGCCATTGCCACAGCCACTGTACTCTTTCCTGCTGTTTCCAAAGCACTGAAGAATCATCAGGAAGAGAAAGCCTATGAAAACCTGAAACAGGCTTTCTGGTTACTCTCATTTTTACTGGGTGCTTCTATGATAGGCGGTATCATCATGGCAGAACCTATTGTCTGGTTACTCTTCGAGAGAGGTAAATTTACTGCTGTTGAAACCCTGCAAACAGTCGACGTTCTCAGAATGTACATGATAGGTCTACTCCCCTTTGGTCTGGCAAAACTCTTCTCTCTCTTTTTGTATGCTTCACACAGACACCGAAAAGCTGCCAAAATTGCCGTCTACTCACTCATTACTTCTGTCTCATTTTCATTGATACTCATGCACCCAATGGGCGCATCCGGACTTGCGTTGGCAGGGAGTATCGGTGGCTGGGTTCTCTTTATCTTTACAGTCAAAGAAGTTGGATTCGATAAATTTTTACTGATTGTCAAAGCAAAGCAGTCATTGGTATTTTTGGCAGTCATGCCTGTTTTTGTTGTGATGATTTATTTTATTAATGAATGGGTTTTGACGTTGATACGGTAAACCAATTTATATTTCATATTCCATTTGAGAGGTACCCATAAAGGGCACCCCTACAATATACATATTTTCCGTAGGGGCAATCCCTTGTGGTTGCTCTTTACATTCCAACAATACACAAGAGCAATGACAATTTTTCATTTCTAATTTCTAATTTCTAATTCTCTTGCTATAATCCCATTACTAAACTTCAAGGCAAAAAAATGCATATTTTCGACAGCGTACAAAAAAAGAAAGTCCCTTTTGAACCCATTAAAGAAGGGGAAGCAAGCATTTATGTCTGCGGACCGACCGTCTATGATGATGCACACCTTGGGCATGCACGATCATCACTTGCTTTTGACCTGCTCACCCGCACACTCAAAGCCTTAGGATACAAAGTCACTATGGGGAAGAACTTCACCGACATCGATGACAAGATCATTAAAAAGGTGGAGGAGACAGGCAGGCCAATGGCAGAGATCACTGCTTTTTACATAGAAAGATATTTGGAAGAGATGGCTGAACTGGGCGTGCAACGCGCTGACATCGAACCCAAAGCCACAGAGTCTCTGCAAGCCATAGAGAAGATGATACAAACCCTCATCGATAAAGATATGGCCTATGTCATCTCAACAGGCGATGTCTATTTTGATACTTCCAAAGATACACATTATGGTGAGATATCCCACAGAGTGGCTGATGATGACGAGACCCAAAGCCGTGTGGAACATACGTCCGAAAAAAGAAACCCGAAAGATTTTGCCCTTTGGAAAGCCTGCAAAGGTGACGAAGATATCTGTTTTGACACAGCATTCTCTTCGGGTCGTCCCGGTTGGCATATCGAATGTTCTGCCATGATAGAGAAACACTTTTCAAAAGAACACGGTAACGGGCAGTACAGCATCGACATCCACGGTGGCGGCGCAGACCTGCTTTTCCCTCACCATGAAAACGAAGCTGCCCAAAGCCGCTGTGCCACAGGACATGAACTTGCCAAATACTGGATGCACAACGGTTTTGTACAGATAGACGGAGAGAAAATGTCTAAATCTTTAGGAAACAGCTTTTTCCTCAAAGATGCACTCAAGGTCTATGACGGAGAAGTACTGCGTTACTACCTGAACTCTGTCCACTACAGAAATGACTTCAACTTCAACGAAGAGGATCTGCAGACAGCCAAAAAGAGACTCGACAAACTCTACAGACTCAAAAAACGTGTCTCTCCGGGCAAAGGTTCCGCTGTCAATAAAGAGTTTAAAGCTGCTCTGCTCTCAGCCATGTCCGACGATCTGAACATCTCCACCGCGCTGGCAGTCATAGACGAAATGATCGCCAACACCAATGATGCCTTTGACAAAGAAGCAAAAAACAAAGCCCTCAAAAAAGAGACTTTAGCCAACATTGAGTTCATTGATGCGCTTTTAGGCTTTGGAGGCAAAGAGCCATTTACCTATTTCCAGATCGGTATCTCCGAAGAAGAAAAGTCGAAGATAGAAGCCTTGATAGAAGAGAGAACCAAAGCCAAAAAAGAAAAGGATTTTGAGCGTTCAGATGCCATAAGAGATACATTGATCGCTATGGGGATCGCCATTATGGATACGGCTGACGGGACGGTTTGGGAGAAGG
>JALSUP010000128.1:0-3742 GCA_027071315.1 Sulfurovum sp. | reverse complement strand
AATGCCAAACCGAGACTTTTCAGACTTGTGGAAGACTCATCCATTCAAAATGCCATGGGGTTCAACAACAAGGGTAAAGACTTTATGCTCAAGCAGCTCAATAAACTTTACTTTTTTGACTACCCTGTGGGTGTGAACATCGGGAAGAACAAACTCACTTCCGAAGCAGATGCCCTGAATGATTATGAAATACTCTTTAGAACGTTTAAGGACTATGGAGACTACATTGTCATTAATATCTCTTCACCGAACACACCGGGACTGAGAGACTTGCAGAATGAGCAGTTCATTAACGACATTTTTGCCTTGGCAAAAGAGATCACTTCTCAGCCTGTCCTGCTGAAGATCGCACCCGATATGGCAGCAGAAGATGCCATTGCACTTTGTAAGACAGCCGTCAATGCCGGTGCAGCAGGGATCATTGCGACCAATACGACCATTGACTACTCTTTGACAGAACATGCCAAAGACTTTGGCGGTATCTCCGGAGCACTCTTGACAGAGAAGTCATATGAACTCTTCAAGGCTATTGGTAAAGAACTTTATGGAAAAACACTGCTTATCTCTGTAGGCGGTATTGACTCGGCAGAGGAAGCATACAAGCGTATTAAAGCAGGAGCCTCTTTGGTGCAGGTTTATTCTATGCTTATTTATAAAGGTCCTGCACTCATCAAAGAGATCAATGAGGGGCTTGTCAAGTTATTGCAGGCAGACGGATATACACATATTTCAGAAGCCATCGGAGCGGATTGGAAATAATATGAATTTAAAAAAAACTATTAAAAGATCAATTTTCGGATTGATACTATTTACAGGATTATCAATGGCAAACTCGCTACCAAAACACTTTACAAAAACACTTGACAACGGTCTGGAGATCGTCGTTATTCCTATGGACAATGACTCAGGGGTCATTACCACAGACATTTACTACAAAGTAGGAAGCAGAAACGAAGTCATGGGGAAAAGTGGTATGGCGCATATGCTTGAGCACTTGAGTTTTAAATCGACTGATAAACTTAAAGAGGGTGAATTTGATACCATCGTTAAAAGCCGCGGCGGGGTGAACAATGCAGCGACAGGGTTTGACCAGACACACTACTACATTAAAACTGCCAGCAAAAACCTGGGTATGACCTTTGATCTTTTTTCAGAACTGATGCACAATCTGAAACTAACCGATGAAGAGTTCCAGAAAGAGCGTGATGTCGTAGCAGAAGAGAGAAGACTCAGAACAGACAACAACCCTATGGGCTACATGTATTTCAGACTCTTTAACACACACTATGTGTACCACCCGTACCATTGGCTGCCCATTGGATTTATGGAAGACATACAGTCATGGAAGATCGAAGATATCAGAGACTTCTACCACCGTTACTATCAGCCGAACAATGCCACACTCATCGTTGCGGGAGACATTGACCCGGAAGCCGTGTTTAAAGAGGCAGAAAAATACTTCGGAAAGATCAAAAATGAGCATAAGATCCCTAAAGTGACGATGGTTGAGCCAAAGGTAGACGGTGCGAAGAGAGCGGTACTTCACAAAGAGAGTAATCAGGTCGATACCCTGGCTATTGTCTACTCTATTCCGAATTTTGAGCATAAGGACCAACTGGTACTCTCTGCTATTTCCCAGATACTCTCTTCGGGAAAATCTTCACGTTTTGAAAAGAAACTGGTTCAGGAGAAACAACTGGTCAACCAGATCTACGGTTATAACATGGAGATGAAAGACCCGGGGGTTTTCCTCATTATGGCACTTTGTTCACAGGGTGTTGAACCGGAAACTGTTGAGAAAGAAATTCTTTCTGAACTGGAGAAGATCAAAAACGGTGATGTGACACAGGCAGAGTTGGACAAAGTCAAAATTAACACAAAAGCAGAGTTTATCTACTCTCTGGAGAGTTCATCTTCTGTTGCAAGTCTTTATGGAGACTACTATGTCAAGGGAAATATTGAGCCTTTACTTGAATATGAAGAGAAATTGGATAAAATTACACTCAAAGATATCAGCGATATCGCTAAAAAGTATTTTGATCATGACCTTTCGACCACGGTAATACTCAAAAAACAAGAAGAAACAAAATAGCAGGACAGAAAATATGAACAACTACATTAGCGGAGCAACGACTGCGGTCATTACTCCATTTAAAAACGGTACCTTGGACGAAGCGACTTATGCAAGTCTTATTCAAAGACAAATTGACCATAAGATCGATGCCATCTGTCCTGTAGGAACAACGGGTGAGTCTGCAACACTGACACATGATGAGCATAAAAGATGTATTGAGATCGCTGTTGAAGTGACAAAGGGAACGAACTGTAAAGTACTTGCCGGTGCAGGCAGCAACTCGACACTTGAAGCCATTGACATTGCCATTCATGCTGAAGAGTGTGGTGTCGATGCACTTTTTTCTGTAAGCCCATACTACAACAAACCAAGCCAGGAAGGACTTTACCAGCACTATAAGGCCATTGCATCAGCAGTCAAAGTGCCTTTTATGCTTTACAATGTACCCGGACGTACGGGTGTAGACATCTTACCAGACACCGTCAAGAGACTTTTTGATGATGTTGAGAACATTATGGGGATCAAAGAAGCGACGGGTTCCATTGAGAGAACCGTTGAACTTTTGGCAAAAGTACCTGACTTGTATGTTTTCTCTGGTGATGATGCCATTGACTTCCCTATTTTGGCGAGTGGCGGAAAAGGAATTACTTCTGTCACAGCAAACCTTTTGCCGGACATGAAAGCAGACCTGACACATGCAGCACTTGAAGGTGACTTGAAAAAGTCAAAAGCCATCAATGACCAGTTATTTGAAATTAACAAAGTGTTGTTCTGTGAGAGTAACCCTATCCCCATCAAAGCGGCTATGTACATTGCAGGTTTGACAGAGACGTTAGAGTACAGACTGCCATTGGTTGCCCCGAGTTCAGAGAACATGAAGAAGATCGAAGAAGTCATGAAAAAATATACCATTGTAGGAGCGTAAAGAGATGTCAAATATGAAAGGTAAAACTGTAGTCATTACAGGAGCCACCAAAGGAATTGGTAAAGCATGTGCAGAGAAATTCGCATCGGAAGGTGTGAATGTTGCATTTACATACAATTCAAATAAAGAGTCTGCTGACGTGATCGCTGCTGATCTAAGCAGTAAATATGGTGTGAAAGCCAAAGCGTACCCGCTTAATATTTTAGAGTTAGATGAATTTAAAACACTTTTCCTTGCCATCGACGAAGACTTTGACAGAATAGACTTCTTTGTCTCCAATGCCATGATCTACGGTCGTCCTGTTGTGGGTGGTTACGGTAAGTTCATGAAACTTAGACCTAAAAAAGGTCTGCAGAACATCTTTACAGCAACCGTAGGTGCTTTTGTACGCGGTTCACAGGAAGCGGCAACGCGTATGCAAAAAGTAGGTGGCGGTGCCATTGTGACACTTTCATCAACAGGTAACCTCATATACATCGACAACTATGCAGGTCACGGTACCAACAAAGCAGCTGTAGAAGCCATGAGCCGTTACGCTGCCGTTGAGCTTGGAGAAATGGGCATCAGAGTCAACGCTGTCTCCGGCGGACCCATCGACACAGACGCGTTGAAAGCTTTCACAAACTACGAAGAGGTCAAAGCAGAAACCATTAAACGTTCAGCTGTAGGCAGAATGGGAAGCCCGGAAGACCTTGCCGGTTCTGTTTACTTCCTCTGTACAGACGAAGCATCCTGGATCACAG